>CANJJP010000152.1 GCA_947474485.1 Bacteroidota bacterium
CTATATTTTTCTTTTTATTCTATTTTCAAAAAGTCTTTGTGCCCAAGAACTAACCCAAACAGTTCGTGGTACAATACTCGACAAACAAACTCAAAGTCCGCTGCCAGGTGCTATTGTACAAGTATTAAATAGTGAGCCACAAAAAGCTACTACTACTGATGAAAACGGAAAATTTAGATTAGATAATATTCCATTAGGAAGATGGCAAATTAAATTTTCTGTAATTAGCTACAAAGAAAAAGTTCAATCAATTATTCTTACTTCTGGAAAAGAAATTGTTTTAAATATAGAGTTAGAAGAAAATGCGGTGCAGGCTGACGAAGTTGTAATTGTTGCTGAGCAAGACAAAACAAAATCGAACAACAAAATGGCAACTGTGAGTTCGCGTTTATTCTCAACAGAAGAAGCATCACGTTATGCAGGAAGTAGAAACGACCCTGCACGTATGGCTGCAAACTTTGCAGGAGTTAGCGGGGCAAACGACAGTAGAAATGATATTATCATCAGAGGAAATTCTCCTTTAGGCGTTTTATGGAGAGTAAATGGTTTAGATATTCCTAACCCAAATCACTTTGGTTCGCTTGGTTCTACTGGTGGACCAATAAGTATTTTAAACAACAATACACTCGATAATTCTGATTTTATGACGGGTGCTTTTCCTGCAGATTATGGAAATGCTACTGCTGGTGTGTTTGATTTAAAAATGAGAACAGGTAATAACGAAAAGAATGAGTTCCTTGGGCAAGTGGGTTTTAACGGTTTTGAATTAGGTGCTGAAGGTCCCTTTTCGAAAAACAAAAAAAACGGTTCTTTCTTAATTAACTACCGCTACTCTACCTTATCCGTTTTTAAATATTTGAATGTTGATTTTGGCACTGGTTCTGCAGTTCCACAATACCAAGATATCACCTACAAATTAGAATTCCCCACAAAAAAAACTGGTAAGTTTACTTTTTGGGGAATTGGCGGAACGAGTTTTATTAACTTGCTTTCTAAAGATCAATCGAAAGAAAATAATTTGTATGGTTATAGTGGCAGAGACATTTATTACAAATCAAACGTAGGCGCAACAGGCATTTCACATGTTTATTTGCTTAACTCTACTTCTTACATAAAAAGTAATATTGGCGTTAGTGGGCAATACAATGCAATTATTGCAGATAGAATTGACACCAATGTTGTTCCTAATATTAAACGACCAGAATACAGAAATTACTCTTACACCATTCGTACATCTGGAAACACTACCTACAACAAAAAATTTAACGCGCGTAATTTTATTAATGCAGGCTTTTATGCAGATATTTATAACACTTCGTTTAAAGACAGCACAAATAATTTTGATAGTTTAGGATTATTACCATTAAGAAATTACACTGGGCAAACATTATTAGGCCGTGTATTTGCGCAATGGCAACACAAATTTGGAGCAAAGTTTTCGATGAACACAGGTGTAAGTTATCAGCAATTATTTTTAAATAATTCATACAATATTGAACCGCGTTTTGGACTTAAGTACGAAATCAACAACAAACAATCCTTAAGCTTTGGAGCTGGCTTACATAGCCAATTACAGCCATTGTATGTTTATTTCTCTACTTCCAAAACAGCGAATGGAAATGTAGAAACAAACCGTAATTTAGATTTTAGTAAAGCGGCCCATGCAATTTTAGCATACGATATTTCCTTGTTTAAAAACACTCGTATTAAAGCAGAAGCTTATTATCAATACTTATATAGTATTCCAGTACGAACAAGACCTGATTATTTTTCGGCAATTAATTTAGGCGCTGATTTTGAAAGTCCGAACATTGACAGCTTAGTAAATAATGGTACAGGCGAAAACTATGGCATTGAATTTACCTTAGAAAAATTTTATAGCAAAGGATATTACTTTTTGTTCACCACATCTGTGTTTCAAAGTAAATATTTTGGAAGCGATAAAGTATACAGAAACACTGCTTTTAATGGCAACTACGTAATTAATTTGTTAGGCGGAAAAGAATTTAAAATTAAAACAAAGCACACCATTGCAATTGATGGTAAAGTTGTATTAGCAGGCGGAAAACGTTATATACCAATTGATTTAAACTCATCTATTGCTGCAAGTCGGCAGGTTTATTTTGCTAATGAAGCTTACTTTCCGCAATACCAACCTTATTTTAGAATCGACATTAAACCATCTTATCGAATGAATACAAAAAAACTAACACATGAGTTTAGTTGCGATTTTCAAAATGTTACGCGTAATAATAATGTGTTTCAGCAATCGTATGATTTAAACACGAAGTCAATTAAAACTGATTATCAATTAAAATTCTTTTTTGTTCCACAGTATCGATTAACGTTTTAGTTTTGTAAACCTTGTTCAATTTTATGAAGATAAAATTCATCTACATGATCAAATTTTAATACCTCCTCATATTACTAAGAGCGCTCAACTGCCCCTTCAATGCACCTAACACTTCGTCTCTTGATAAATTATCATGATCTAGAACCTCTATTCTAAAAACTGCATCGTTTGTATAATGATAATAATTGAGTGTATCTGGGCTATCAAAACTGAAACTTGATTTTTCGGTGTGAGAGCGCATTTGCTCATTCCAAAACCCATCGGACACACAAAAATAAATATCAGGTAAACTACTTTTCCAAATGGTATTATCACTTCCGTATGGATTCCAAGCAGAATCATTTTGTAGTTTTATCGAATCGCAAACAAATTGTGTTTTATAAATCTCGGGAACAGTAATATTAAATGAATAAACATTATCAATTAGTTCCTTTTTTAATGTATCTCTGTAGAGATAATCCATATCATCACCATCTTGTTTTTTCTTTGTCCAAATTTCTTCTCCAACAAAAACATCTTGCCACAAACGCAGATTTAACTGCACCTTCAAACCAGCGGGATAATCTTTTAAAGCATAAAGAGGAATTTCAATGCGATCCAACATATCTGACTTTAATCTTACAACAGAAGTGTAAAAAGTGCAGGAAGAATCTTCACAAATGGCAAACTTACCTTTTACAAGATATGGCGCCATTATTTTTCCGTTATACATTAATTGCATATTAAAAATAGTTTAACTTAAGGTATCACCTTTATAAACAATCCCATTCAATAATTCATTTTTAAGTTTTGAAAAATCAAACTTAATACGAAGTTCGTTTTCTTCGGCTGTAATTTTAGCTTCAATTTTATTTGCAGATTTCCATGCAGAATTGTTTTTCAATTCTGTTTTTACCTCGACACATTTATTGATAAAAAACTTGATAGCAGTTTTTTAGTTTGTGCATCTTCCTGTTCGTTAAAACAAGAAAACGAACTATAAAGAATTAGTGCGTAGAAAAAACAAAAAATTAACTTTTTCATATTCAAACATAAGTATTAAAACTTAGCCTTTCATCATCTATATATTCCGCTCTTACAATTTACTGTTAAGTTTGAGTAAATTAGGCACTTCTGTCGTCTAAAAGTATTGGAAAATGGGATAAATTTATCTATTTTTCGAAACTATTAGATTGAAACACTGACAAAAAAACTAAAACCAAAAACATGAATTTTTCATTAAAACTCAGCGCATTATTTTTGTTTATTTCAAGCTTTGCTTTTTCGCAAAGAGGCAAAGATGGTGTTGGAAATATTACAGGGACTTCTATAGTAAATGCATATACTACTTTAAGCGCTGATGTTGCTGCAAATACTACAAGTACAATAAGTGTAGCTAATGCTTCTTCTTTCGCTGCAGGTGACTTAGTATTAATTATTCAAATGCAAGGGGCATATCCAAATGCAGGCAAAGATACTCTTCCCCCATTTTATGACGCTACAAGTTCCATCCCTAGAGATACAAGCTATGGCTCTGTTCTAAATTATGGTGGATCTGGCAATAATGAAATAGCACAAATAAATAGTGTAAATTATGGGGCAAATACAATCACATTTGATTGTCAGATTAGCAAGGCGTTTAAGGCTGGTGGCAAAACACAAGTTGTTCGTTTTAAAAGATATTTATCTTTAAGTATTAGCGGGACAGGAATAATAACTTGTCCGCAATGGGATAGGACTTTAGGCTATGGAGGCGTAGTTGCAATTGAAGTGCAAGGTAATACAACAATTGCTTCTGGAGGTAAAATTGATGCATCCGGTCTTGGTTTCAAAGGTGGCGCATTAAGATACAGACCAAATAGCGGTCAGGGTTCGGGAACTGGGAGTTTTGTTTGGGGTGTTACTAATTCGAGATATCTTGAAGGTGGTTACAAAGGTGAGAGTATTGCCGGAGATACTGTTGTTTATGCCACTAAATCAGGTGTTTTTGGAACAGGCTCTATTGCAAATGGAGGTGGAGGCGGTTGCGCTAATAATTCTGGAGGTGGTGGTGGTTCCAATGCAGGTTTAACAAATAAATATTTTGGTGGAATTGGAAATATAGATTCAACTACAAACGCAGGAGGCAATAATTATATTCAAGCATGGTTGTTAGAAACAACAACATTTACTGGTGTTTTGCCAATTCCATTATGGAGAGCTAACACCAACGCAGGTGGTGGACGTGGTGGTTATTCAAGATCAAATGATATCGATAATCCTTTAACTACTGCTCCAAATCAAGCAACATGGGTTGGTGACAATCGAAGACAAGTTGGAGGACTTGGAGGAAGACCATTAGATTACACAAATAGTCAATTATATTTAGGTGGCGGAGGTGGAAGCGGAAGTGGTGATGATAGTTATCAAGGACCAGGTGGCAATGGAGGAGGAATTGTTTATATAATGAGTTACGGAACAATTTCTGGTGCGGGGCAAATTGTAAGTAACGGAGCCAACGGATCAAACACTCATACATCTAGCCCAAGAGGTTCTGATAATGGAGGTTCACTTTTAGGACGCGATGGCGCTGGTGGCGGTGGCGGTGGCGGTGCCATTTATGTTAATTCAACAGGAAGTATTTCTGGAATTACAATTTCTGCCACTGGAGGAAATGGTGGAAACGCAGCATTATCGACTAGTTTTTCAAACACCAATGATTCTTATGGACCTGGTGGTGGAGGTGGTGGAGGTTTTATTAATATTACTTCTGGAAATTCTCCAACAACAAACGTGAGTGGTGGTACAAATGGTATCGTAACTATATCTGGATCCAATGGCTCAACAATAGATACTAGGTTTCCACCAAATGGGTCAACAAAGGGTGGACCAGGAACAACACTAGCTAACTTAAATAACTTTACAATTACAACAACAGGAACAACAATTTGTTCAGGTAATACAGCAACAATTTCTGCTTCTTTAACTGGCACA
>CANJJP010000153.1 GCA_947474485.1 Bacteroidota bacterium
AGCACCTAATTGAACACGATAAACGATACCTTTAACAAAGGCAGAACTTTTTACAATTCCACTACTTACAGATGCTGTCATTACAGAATCAGAGTTAGCAATTTCGTTATTTATTGCTGCAACACTATTATCCATCGAATAATATTTTCCTCCGCGGAAATACGCAATTTTCGCATCTTTAACGCCTTCTTGAATAAATTCGTCCTTACGTTGAATAGCTAATTTTATATCTTCATAACTGCCCGCAGTATAAACAACAGTTGTGTCTCCGAAATTAGTTGATCTAATATCACCAATACTCAGTAAGTAAGCCATGATGTCACTTGGCACTCCACCAGTAAATTTAGCCAACTCTACAGTGTATTCGTTTCTGAGTTTTGTTGGATCAACAGCTTTTACAACTTTGTTTTTAGTTGAATCTAAGTCAATATTTTTTGCAAAAATCCCTGTTGAGTCAAAGTAAGTATCGTACCACAATTGAGCCATTTCATCTGTGATACCAATACCAACACCATTTGCAATCATACTAGCAGGAGTTGGCAATTCTTCATCATAATAATCTGCAACCCAATCTTTATCTTCATCAACAGGGCAACCTTTTTTGTCAACCTTTGCAGTTTTAGGTGTTTTATGGCAATCATCTTTAAAATCAGTAACACCATCACTATCCTCATCTTCATCATCAAGTACTAAATAATCAATGCCATCATAATATCCATCAGGCATGCTATCAGCGTTGCTTTTTACAACTAAGTCATAGTGTAATGAAAAAGAAGTCATAACGAAATTATCTTTTGCTTTGTTGCCAATTCGATTACCTGTGCTTGTATTTGTAACACCATCAATATAATCTGTAAATGACAAATGAAATGTTGTTCCGATTTTAAATTTTGCACGCTCATTAATATCTAACATAAACCCGGCGCCAATTGGAATTGCCCATGACCTTTCGGGATATTTGCCAAATCCATCTGCGTTTAATTCACGTATATCAGTTTCATAGGTATAATCACGAACTAAATTAATAGCTGTTGATGCAGCAGGATCAGTTTCAGCTAAATTTTTTATAGAACCATCTGACCAATAGTTATATTTCACTCCATTTTTATCTCTTAAATCAGTTTTTGATAGGAACTCAAATCCTTCAATACCTGTAGCAATCCATGGCCTAAATTTATGATGTTCAGGAATAAAATTAGAAAAGTCATACATTAAGTGAATACCTCCCATTCTTATTTCAGATTGGAAGTTTTCATTTCTGATAACAAGTTGTTCGTTTGCTCCTATTTTACCAAAAAGCCCATAAAAATTAAGGTGAAAGGACTTTGATAATGGCTGAGACAACATTATTTCATATCCCACACGCGAAGTAGTAAATGATTGCGCGTGTTTTGAATATAAATCGCCATAATAAGAAAGCATTCCAACTCCTAAGCCTATTGTTGGTTTAAAAATATTTCCAAGTTCAGGTGGCGCTGGTTCTTCAGTGAATTTTTTTTGTGGACCGGTTGTGGCTTTCACACTATCGCTTTGTGCAACAATATGATTTCGCAAAAACGAAAACAACACTAGTATGAAAAGTGCTTTTTTTAGCATATCCGCCAAAACATAATATCTTCAAATTTAGCAATTTTTTGCTTGAAAACCACTAAAATTATCTTAGCCATTTTTGGCTGGTTATCATCAAGGCTTCTTGAATGGTTATTCTCTTTCCACTGTTGTAGGCAGCAACAAACGCACCAGAAACACCCTTATTTTTTATATTTTCTCTTTTATCTCTTGCTCCTTTGTAGTCATCGTAATTGCCAATTAAAAATTTAGTTAAGCCTTCATGCATATCTGTTCTAATGTTGTCGTTGATATTATAAATTGATGCAATTTTTTCAGTGCTAATATTATTTTTAAACGCTCCAACTTGTACTTGGAAATTTACTGATGCATTTCCGCCAGTTTTGCTCGTAATCGAAGAGTTTGTTGATTCAGTATCTTTAATAGCACCAGTGTTTGTTGCCGTAGGAGTTTCAACAACTGCCACTGTATTTGTGGCAACTACAGTATTTGTTGGTGCTAGCGTGTTTGTTGCAACAACAGTATTAGTTTCAATTGGAGTTATTGTTGCAGTGGGAGTAACTGTGTTTGTTTCAGGGACAACTGAATTAGTTGTTACTGGAGTTGTTACTTCTGCAGGAATAATAATTTCGTCTTCTTGTGATTTTACTTTTTGGGTTTGGTCGTTTTCTAGGTATGAAAATTCGCCTGTTATACTAACCTTTGAACTTGGTTTAGTTTCCATACTTAGTTTGTACGATATTTTTAATTCTTCAGATGCAGGCAATGAAACCCAAACTAATTTAGTAACTTGATCATTAAAGCTAAATGAAGCTCCATTAGTTGAAACAACAGTTGCTCTGAAGCCAGCAGGAATCTTATCTGTGTATTTTGCAAACCCTTTCAAATTTTCTTTGTGTATTACTAAATCAACTAAAAATCCATCTGGTCCAGTTGCAGTTATTCTTCTATGCACACTAACTGCGGCATTAGGGTCTTTTGTCGGACTAAATGCCTCTGGCACTTTGTTGTCAGTTGGTGTTGTTGTATTTGTTGTTGCTGTAGCAACTGTATTGGTATTAACAGGTTCTAAATTATTGGTAGTTGGAGTTACAGTATTAGTTGCTGTTACAGCAGAAGAACTTGCATCAAACATTATATCTAAAGGTCCAAAATCAACCTGTTGTTTTGCGTTATTGGTGATGTAAGAAAATTTCCCTAGAATTTGTTTAGACCCTGAAACAGAAGCGTCGGCAATTACATTAAATTTAATTGTGAACTCTTCATCAGAAGGAAGTGAAGTCCAAATATATTTAACAACACCATTAGTATAAGTAAATGCTCCGCCCTTACTTTCAATCTCTTTTGCGCTTAGTCCTTGTGGCAATTCGATTTGAAGTTTTGCAAAACCACTAGTACCGCCTTTTTTAACAACAAACTCCGCTACAAATTCAGAATTTGGCTTTGCTGATGAAGGCAATTTTGGAGTTAAGGTTACACCGTCGCCGAAGAACAGATTAAAAAATAATATCGATATCGAATTAATTAATAAAAATATGTACTTCAGCATAGTTATTTTAGTTTATGAAATTACTGCTCAAAGAAGAAATCAATGAGCTGGTTGATCTTATCAACCGTAAAGTCATTGGTTCCATCAAAAAATGAGTCTATTGTTTTAGTAATTTCTTCTGCGGAAATGTAATTGTCACCATTATAATCTGCTGATTTTAATGGGTCTGGTATTTTACTTATTCCTTTATTTAATTTGTTATTTTCAATTTGTTTTAAGTACTCTAAGCTAGGAGCTTCATTAAATTTATCACTACGCTCCATAGCTAATGAATCCCATTCTAATTGGTGCCTTGCAAGTTCTTCTTCATCTATTGTCATACCAAAACCATCAACTTTAGCGCCTTTTTTGCTTTTTGGCTCTTTATCCATATAGTCAGCAACCCCATCATTATCTGAATCAAATGGGCAACCATGACTGTCAACCAAAACACCCTTTGGTGTACCTAAGCATCTGTCTTTGTCATCACCAACGCCATCGCCATCTGCATCTAAATGATCAACTGCATAAAAATCTACATTATCCGATTCAGTTTTTTTCTTCTTTCTGAACTCATATTGTATTCCTACATTTCCTTGTAAGTAGCTATCATTGCCGCCTTTTTTAACATTATCGACGAAGTCGCTAAAGCACATTACATAATTTACTCCAACAGATGCTACCCATCTTTCCCCAATATGAAAGTTTAATCCGCCACCTAATGGAAGCAACAAAGAACTGCGTGAATAATTAGTAATACTATCTTTTAATTGTGATTCGTAAGTGTAATCTCTTTTAATAGTAGCGGCGGTTGTTAGATTTGCAGGCAATTCAGGAAGATTTCTAACGGATCCATCCGACCAGTAGTTATAAGCATTTGAGCCGTTTTTTAAATCTCCGTATGGATCAAACATCATATATCCTATACCCGCATTAAGGAATGGAGATACTGCTGGATCTTCTTTAAATACTTTATCAAAATTTGCAGTAACCAATAACTCACCCTGCATGATTGTTGATTGGAAATTTAATTTCGAATTTTTATTATTATCAGTGCCAGCTAATTTGCCGTAAAGCCCTCCGATTGATATTCCAAAAACTTTTCCAAAACGTTGTTCAACGGCTAAGTAATATCCTAAACGTGCGTCCAGCATTGGACTTACATCGGTTTGTTTCCCAACATCGCCAGTAAATTTAATAGCACTAACACCAATAGTTAGTGATGGCTTATGTTTAATGGGCTCATCCTGAGCAGAAAGAAATCCTGCAATAGCTATGAAAAGTGATAATGTTGCCGCTCTGTTTAACATAAATTTTGCTTTCATAAAATGATTTATTTATTCTTAATGTGAATATAAACCATTTTATGAGTATAGCAAAACTATTTCAAAAAAAGAGTTTACAGGGGTTCACAAATAGTATTTGTAAACAACTGAATGTTAATTGAGTAAAACGATTGTATTAAAATCCTAGTAATAACGCTCTTTACAGATAGATTATAAACAGCCAGTTCTGCCTCCATCAACAGGAACGTTTATTCCATTAATGTAAGCAGCAGCAGGCGAAGCAAGAAAGGCAACTGCATTAGCAATTTCGTATGCTTCACCAAATCTTCCTGCGGGAATTTCGTGTAACATTTCTTTTCTTATTTCATCTTGTGTTGTCCCAGTTTTAGTTGATTTGTTTTCTATAATACCTGTAAGTCGCACTGTATTTGTTGCTCCGGGTAAAACATTGTTTACTGTAATTCCAAATTGAGCCACTTCTAAGGATAATGTTTTTGACCAATTAGCCACTGCAGCTCTTATGGTATTTGAAACGCCTAAACCTTTTAATGGAAGTTTTACAGAAGTTGAAATGATATTTATAATTCTACCATAACCTGATTTTTTCATTCCATCTAAACAAGCTTGTGCTAATATATGATTGCAAATTAAGTGCTGATTAAATGCAGTTAAAAACTCGTTAGTCCCAGCAGTATTTATAGAGCCTGCAGGCGGACCTCCAGTGTTATTTACCAAAATATTTATTATGCCTTGACGCTCAATATACAAATCAACTAATTTTTTTAGTTCTTCGGAGTTTGAAAAATCAACTGCAATGTATGCGTGTTGCTGGCCTTTGTCTGTATTTAATTCAGCTTTAACTTTTTTAAGCGAATCTTCATTTCTAGCAACTAATGTGACGTTTGCACCTAAT
>CANJJP010000154.1 GCA_947474485.1 Bacteroidota bacterium
AACAAAGCTAATGTAGAAGCTGCAATTACTGCACAATATGGCGGTACAGATGATATCAATGCTAAGATGTGGATCATTAAATAATATCATTTAAAAAAACTGGGGTTTATTTAGTTTTATAGCAATCAATCGTAAAAAAGAGTCTCGAGTAATTGGGACTCTTTTTTTTGTACTTACTATTGCATCATTTAGGTGGTAAATAACTATTGTTCAATTTTTCACATGCATCTATTATTATTAAATTATTAATAAATTAGCTTTATTGCATTTATAATTTACAATTTCATACTTTTAAAAAATATATAATAATTGTGTCTAAATTTGCAAGTTTTATTGATTGTAATCAAAAGTTTTCAATCCTTTCTGAATCATTACCAAAATTAAAAGATGGTGAATTTTTAGTAAAAAATTTATGCACAAGTCTTTGTCGAAGTGATATTCATACGTATCAAGGTAAAAGGGTTGAAAAATCACCCACTATTTTAGGCCATGAAATAGTAGGTATTATAGTGCAAATAGGCCCAAAAGCTCCATTACATGATGTAAGAGGGAATGAATTAAAAATTGGAGATAAGATTACTTGGGCCATTTTTGCAAGTTCCCCAGAGGATGATTTATCAAAAGCAGGCATTCCTCAAAAGGCTAAGGATTTATTTAAATATGGGCATGAGCAAATTACAGAACATAGTCATTTTCATGGAGGTTTAAGTCAGTATACCATTTTGAGAAAAAATACACCTTTAGCAATACTCAAAAATGAATTGCCCAATGAAATAGCATCTCTTATTAATTGTAGTGTTGCTACTGTTGCTGGTGCGATGCGATTGGCTGGCGAATTAAATGGAAAATCAGTTTTAGTAAATGGTGCAGGAATGTTAGGGATCATTGCTTGCGCTATGGCTTCTAAAATGGGCGCTGCAAAAATAATAGCAATTGACCAAAACAAGGAAAGGCTTGAAATTTCAAGAAATTTTGGCGCAACAGAAATATACCTGCCTAATGAGTCTTTGCAAGATAAAGTTGATATTGTTCTTGAATTTAGCGGCGACATAGATGCAATGGAAAATTCAATTCAGCTTTTAAATATTGGGGGTACCGCAATATGGATTGGCGCTGTTTTTGCACAACCTGCGGTTCAAATCAATGCGGAATACATCATTCGAAACTTAATCACCATTAAAGGGTTGCATAATTATAATAATGAAGATTTTATCAATGCAGTCAGTTTTATGGAAATGAATCATAAAAATTTCGAATTTGAACAATTGATAAAAAAAGGCTTCGTATTAGAAGAGGTTGAAGCTGCTTTTGAATATGCAGTATACCATAATCCTTTTCGAGTATCCATAGATTTAACCTAAATGCAATTACTTAAAAAAAATAGTGAACTAGTATTAATAATAAAAGCAGCATCTGCTGTTTTTATTACCTATTTAAGTATGTATGCTTTTAGGAAGCCATTTACTGCTGCACAGTATAATAATATCATGCTATGGGGTGTGGATTATAAAATTTTATTAATCATTACCCAATTAATAGGTTATACCATTTCTAAATATTTTGGAATAAAAATTATTTCTGAATTATCGGCCAATAAAAGAACCATTACCTTAATCACTTTAATGGCTGTTTCATGGGGCTCATTATTATTTTTTGGCATTGTACCCGCGCCCTATAATTTGCCATTTATATTTTTGAATGGCTTGCCCCTGGGTATGATTTGGGGGGTTGTGTTTAGTTATATCGAAGGCCGAAGACACACGGAGTTGCTTGGGGTTGCCATGGCTTCAAGTTTTATCATTTCATCGGGTATTGTAAAAGGAGTAGGCAGCTACTTGTTACTAAATTTACAAGTATCTGAAATGTGGATGCCTTTTTTTACTGGTTTAATATTTTTACCTATTTTATTTATAGGTGTGTATTTGCTACATTCATTGAGCGCGCCAAATGAGGAAGATATTAATGCAAGGACGGAAAGACTTCCAATGAAATCTAAAGAGAGAAAGGCCTTTTTTAAACAATTTGCCCCAGGTATCATTTTCTCTGTACTTATTTATGTTTGCTTAACTGTATTTAGAGACTTAAGAGATAATTTTGCTGTGGAATTTTGGAATAGTATTGGAATGAAGAATATCCCAACGATGTTAGTTGTTTCAGAAGTACCAATAGCCATATTGGTCATCATTATTATCGGTTCCATGATTTTTATCAAGAATAATAAAAATGCATTTTTTATCAATTTCTTAATTGTATTTGTTGGTGGATTATTATTGTTTTTATCAACCTTGCTATTTTATAACCAACTTATCACAGCTACATTATGGATGATCATTGTAGGGTTTTCAATGTATTTGCCCTATATCGCATTTCATGCATTATTTTTTGAAAGATGGATTGCTTATTTTAAAATTAAAAGTAATATTGGCTTTTTAATGTATGTGGCAGATGCTGCGGGTTATTTGGGAAGCACCTTGGTTTTATTATTTAAAAATTTCAATAATACCAATTACAGTTGGGTTTCATTTTTTACATTCAGTGCAATGATAATTTCGGTCATTATTATTATTTTATCCATTGCCAATTATATATATTTTAAAAAATTAGATAAATTACAAGTAGTATGAGTAATCAAACAGCCATCGTTGTAGGTGCAGGCATATTAGGACTAGCCACAGCAAGAGCATTAGCCCAAAAAGGGTATGAAGTAACAGTAATTGAAAAAAGTCAGTTTTCGTTGGGCGCTAGTGTGCGTAATTTTGGTATGATTTGGCCAGTAGGGCAACCAGATGGCAAATTGTATAATAGAGCAGTAAGGACCAAGGAGATTTGGTTAGAATATTTAAGTGCATCCAAAATTCCTTTTAATGCATGTGGTAGTTTACATTTGGCTTATTCGGAGGAAGAAATGAATGTAGTGGAAGAGATAGGTAGTTTTTTTAAATCTAAAAATAGACCTGTTTCAGTTATTTCAAATAATACGGTATTAGAAAACTACCACGGAATAAATGAGGAAGGTTTATTGGGTGCACTAAGAAGTGAGGATGAAACAATTATAGATCCAAGACAAGGGATCAAACATTTACCGGAATATTTGACTACCCAATATCATGTCAAATTTATTTGGGGTACTGCAATCACAAGTGTTACAAGTAATGCTGCATTTGCTGGCAAGGTTAAATACAATGCAGATATTATATGCGTATGCTCAGGTGCTGATTTTGAAACATTATATCCAGATCAATTTAAACAACAACCAATCATTAAAACTAAGTTACAAATGATGCGTTTTAAACACAAAGATCCCAATTATAAAATTGGCGCTTCGGTTTGTGGAGGGTTGTCATTATTGCACTATAAAAGTTTTACCGCGTCTTCTTCACTAACTAAATTAAGAATGAAAATTGAGGCTGAAATGCCTGAATATTTGAAATACGGTATTCATGTGATGGTTTCTCAAAATAGTGATGGTGAATTGACGGTTGGTGATTCGCATGAATATGCTTTGGATTTTGAACCCTTTGATAAAATTGAAATCAATACCATGATTTTGGAGTATCTAAAAAAATTAATGCATATCGACCAATGGGAAATGACCCAATCATGGAATGGCATATACCCAATCATGACCAATGGGGCAACAGATTTATTTTTAAATCCAGAAGCAGGCGTATATATTTTAAATGGCATTGGTGGTCATGGAATGACAATGTCATTTGGTTTTGCGGAAGAAATGATTAATCATATTTAAAATTATAATTTATGTTACATCCAGTTACACAACAAATTTTGTCACTTTTTGAAAAACATGGTTCCTCCATGTACGGCGGAGAAGCGGTTACGCAATTAGAACATGCTTTGCAATGTGCCGAATTAGCCAGACAACATAATGCTACAAACGAATTAATAACAGCTTCTTTATTACATGATATTGGACACTTACTGCATGACTTACCTGATGACGCAAGTGATAAAGGGATTGATGATATGCATGAATTATTGGGTGAATCATATTTAACCGAACATTTCAAGTTGGCGTCCGTCGAACCAGTAAAATTGCATGTGCAAGCAAAAAGATATTTGTGTGCTACTGAGTCTGGGTATCTTGAAACATTATCAGAACCATCCAAAATAAGTTTAGAATTTCAGGGTGGGGTTATGAGTGAAACGGAAGTAGCCGCTTTCGAGAAAAATGAATTTTACCAAGATGCTGTTGTTTTAAGAAGATGGGATGATTTAGCGAAAGATCCAAATTTAGTCAGCCCAAGTATTGAAACATTTACGAATGCAATAGAATCATCTTTAAAATAATTACAATGAAAATAGCAATGGTTGTTTTTGATATGGCGGGAACTACAGTGGATGAAGGAAATGTTGTGTATCGCACTCTACATAAAGCGATTGAAAAAGTTTGTCCTAATGTAAGTTTTGAAGATGTTTTAATGTTGGGGGCTGGAAAAGAAAAACTACAAGCCATTAGGGAAACTTTAAGCGGTAGTAATATATCCTTGAATGAGGCAACTATCCAGGAAATATTTAAAGACTTTTTAGGCTTACTGGATATAGCGTATGCAAATTTGATTGTTGTTCCTACGAATAATACGGAAAGATTATTTAATGCACTAAGGACAAAGGATATCAAAGTAGTTTTAAATACAGGCTACAACACAGTTACTGCTACATCCTTATTAAATAAATTAAATTGGGTAAAAGGGGTGCAATACGATTTATTGGTTACCTCCTCGGATGTTAAAAATAATAGACCCATGCCTGACATGATTTTATATGCTATGGACAAATTAAATATTACTGACGCGTCAACGGTTATTAAGGTGGGAGATTCAACTATTGATATAGAAGAAGGTAGGAATGCTGGTTGTAAGTATAATATTGGTGTTACTACTGGAGCGCATACTAAAGCACAATTGGAATCAGCAAATCCTGATTATATTTTTGATAATATATATGACATAGTATCAGTTTTATAATACTATGTAGTTGCCCTCTTGGATTGCCGGCTCATTTCATTCGCTGTCATCCCAAGAGGGATCCTTACCCAAAGCCTAACCGATTTCTTTAGCCCATTGGATTGCCGGCTCATTTCATTCGCCGTCATCCCAAGAGGGCTCCTTACCCAAAGCCTTTCAAAAGCAAACTTCGTTTGCTTTTTGCTTTTTTAACGCTCCCCAACTCTCGAAAGCGAGCTTTCGTCGTTGTGTCGCATTAAAAAAGCCTATCA
>CANJJP010000155.1 GCA_947474485.1 Bacteroidota bacterium
CACCAGCTCTTATTGTTTCCTTGTTTTACTACACCATAAGCTAAATCTAAATTGCTCGACCAAGTGTTTTCGCCCTTTATATAAGTAGCAAATAAACTTAATAAACCATTTGCCGAAATTGAACTTTGTCCACCAGCTGCCCAATTGGTTAAGGAAACTTGCTGCCCCCCTATGGTTACAACCCCACCCGTTTTCCATGGTTTAAGACTGTCGGCTTTTTCAGCTTTTAATTTATCTGCTTCTTTTTGTAAGTTTTTGGTTGCCTCGTCGGATTGCGCGAAAGAATAAGATACAAATCCGATAAAACCAATGATTAGAATTTTCTTCATACTTAATTTAATGAAGAAGCAAAAATAGAAAAAATATGTGAACTGAGTAACTTACTTGGTTATTCTAAAGCTAACAAAATGTTAATTAGCATAATCTACAACAACATTATAAAGTGTATCTCTTTCTACTGGTGTTTTACCTACTTGTTGAACAAGCTCAATTAGCTCTTGTGTGCTAAGTTTTGGGCTTTGCTCTTCTGCTCCAGCCATCGAGTATATTTTGGTTGTATCATCAATGGTTCCATCAATATCATCAACACCAAAGTTAAGCGAAAGCTGCGCAGTGCTTCTGCCTATCATTGCCCAATACGCTTTAATATGATCGAAATTATCTAAATAAATTCGGCTTATTGCATAGTTACGTAAATCTTCAATTACGCTTACTTCGGGCACAGTTGACATTTCATTGTTTTTGTTTCTAAACTTTAAAGGAATAAAGCAATTAAAACCTTTTGTTTTATCTTGCAATTGCCTCAATCTTTCCATGTGGTCAACACGATGCCAAAACTTTTCAATATGTCCATAAAGCATGGTTGCGTTTGAATGCATCCCCATATTGTGCCATATTTCGTGAATGGATAACCATTCCTCTGCACTACATTTCCCGCCTGCAATTTTATCTCTTATTTCTGGATGAAAAATTTCTGCTCCGCCGCCAGGCATACTGCCTAATCCTGCCTCTTTCATTTTTTGCATTCCTTCTTCGTATGAAAGTTTTGCTTTTTTAAATATGTAGTGATACTCAACAGGTGTAAGTGCTTTAACATGTAAATCGGGACGATGAGCTTTTATGGTTCGAAATAACTCTGTATAAAATGCGAAATCTTGTTTTGGAATAACTCCACCAGTTATATGCACTTCGGTTACGTTTTTATCGTCGTATTTTTTAATGATCTCCATCATTTGTTCTATACTCATTTCCCAACCTTCTTCTTTGTTTTTTATTAAACGAGAGTATGCACAAAATGAGCAGGTGTAAACACAAATATTTGTTGGTTCAACATGAAAATTGCGATTAAAAAACACCTTATTGCCGGATTTTTTTTCTTTTACGTATTCAGCTAAAACACCTAAGTATCCTAGTTCTGCATGCTCATATAGATAAATGCCTTCATTCACATCAATACGTTCTCCAGAAAAAACTTTTGTTGCAATTTTTTTTAGTTCATCGTTGATGTTTGATGATAAGATGGTTTGAAGTGCTGAATCCATTGTGTTTAAAAATATGAACAAAAGTACTATAATCTAACTGAAAAAAGGCGCATAATTTTTGTACTTTAGTGAAATAATGATAAAAATTAAATACATACCTATTCTCTTGTTTACGCTTGTTTGTTTTGTTTACGTTAATGCACAACAAAATAATTCTGCACTCATCGATTCGTTGCTGAAATCAAATCCTACTGCGTTTAAAAACATTACGGATAATTATAGGAAGTACAAAATTCAAATCATTTATACCCGTATTGACAGAGATAAACAAAATAAGCCGCATTTTACTAATCACTTTTATTATTACGATAGCACTAATTATTTTTATTGCGCAAGTATGGTAAAATTACCTTGTTCTATTTTGGCTTTAGAAAAGGTAAATAATTTAAAAAAATATGATGTAAGTAAAGAGTCTTGCATGCTAACAGATAGCTCAAACTCTTGTCAGCAAAGGTGTTTGACTGACACAAGTTCTGAAAGCAAATTACCATCTGTTTCAAATTACATAAAAAAAATGTTGTTGGTTAGCGATAATCATGCATTTGGAAGGATATTCGAATTTTTAGGAGTTGATTTTATTCATGAAAGATTAGCTGAATTAGGTTTTCCTAAAATTAGAATTGTGCATAGGTTTGATGGAGGATGCAAAGGCGAAGCAAATGTGGTAACTAATCCAATTATTTTCAAAGATTTAAATCAAAAAATGCTCTATCAACAGGAGCAATTATATGCAAAGAAAAAATATACTTATCCTTATGGAACCGCCCAAGTTGGCATTGCATATGTGGATGCTTCAGGTAAAAAAGTAAATAAGCCAAAAGACTTTTCTACTTACAATTACATGAGTTTGTATGATATACATAAAGTGCTTCAACAACTTGTGTTTCATGAGCAATTAAATGAAAAAGATAAATACAAAATTACGACGGATGACAGATTATTTTTGATGAAGTATCTTAGTTTGTATACAAAGGAATCATCAGTTCCAACGTATGACCCTAAAAAATTTCATGATTCATATAAAAAGTATTTTGTTTTTGGTGATTCGAAAAAACCGATAATAGATACAAATATTCGTATTTATAATATAGTAGGCCAATCTTACGGGTTTATGGCTGACTGTGCTTACATTGTTGATTTTAATACAAAATCGGAATTTATGCTATCCGCTGTTATTTATTCAAATGAAAAAGATATTATTAATACTGGAAAATATGAATACAACTCAATTGCAATGCCTTACTTATCGGAATTAGGAAGAACGTTTGTTAAATACGAAAAGGCGAGAAAGAAAAAAACACTTCCGGATTTAAACCAATTGCCCCAGTAAAAAATTATTTGTAATTTTGAATTGAAAAACCATATAACCATGAAAAAATATTTTACTATTATTCTTTTTGTTTGTTCTATTCAACTTTTCTCACAATCTGCCAATGATTATTATTTAGCTGCTGCTGATTTGTACAAGGCGGGTAGCTATTCAGAAGCTTTGGACAAGTTTAATGCAGCAATTAAAGCTGATGCTAGTCATGCGGATTATTTTTACGACCGCGGATTAAACTATTATGCAATGGGCAATTATTTGCTTGCAATTAAGGATTACAAAGAATCCATGCGTTTAAAGCCTAATATGTATGATGCGCACTATAATTTAGGATTATGTTATTATAGTCAGGGTAAATATGCAGATGCTATTGTTGAATTTGATAAGAGCGTAAACTTAAAAGCTGATTATGCAAATTCATATGTTTACAGAGGCGCGGCAAAATATTTTCTTGCTAAAGACGACGAAGCGATGACTGATTTAAATTTGGCAATAGCTCTTAATGCTGAGAATGCTAACGCTTATTATTATAGAGGTTTAGTAAAATATCAGAAAGTAGATGATGCAGGGGCAATTGCAGATTACAATAAATCAATAAATATTAAACCTATGTATGATGTTTATTATGCAAGAGGTTTAGCTAAATATGCTGAAAAGGATTATCAAGGGGCATTAACAGATCATTTATTAAGTATTGCTTTAAACGCAAACTATGCAAAGGCACATATGGAAAAAGGAATGTGCAATTATATGTTAGCAAAAGATGATGAAGCTATTACGGATTTCAATAAAGCAATTGAGTTAGATGGAAGTTTAGCTAAAGCATATTATTTCCGTGGTCAATGCAAAAACTACAAAGGTGATAAATCAGGCTCGGAAGCGGATGTTAAAAAGGCTGTTGATTTAGGATATAAAATAGCTAAATAGGCTTTTTATCTCCACTAAACTATTTTTGTTAAATTATTAGTTCAACATGTTTCGGTATACTGAAACATGTTTTTTACCACCGCTTGTCTTGTTTTTTGCTTATTTAAGCGTTAAATAAGTCATATTTGTATAATTTATTATCAAATAGTTAACAATTTAATGTTATTAAATTTAAAAAACTTAATTTTGCTTATAGGTTTCTTAAAAGCAAATAAATAAATCATGATAAACAATTACAAAACAATCAAACAAAAAGCCTCGATTAAATTTTCGACTTTTGTTTTTGCAATTCTGACTCTCTTTTCAGCTTCAGAATTAAAGGCTCAGCTTTCTGGAACTAAAAATATTCCAGGTGATTATGCTGATTTAGTTACCGCGATTACTGACCTAAACACACAAGGTGTTGGCGCAGGTGGTGTAACATTAAACTTAGTGGCTGCGAACCCACAGGTAGCGCCAGCTGGTGGTTATGTTATTACTGCAACAGGTACATTAGCTGATCAAATTACTCTAACAGGTAATGGTAACACTATCACATCTTCAACAACAAATGTTGGTGGTGCATTAAATGATGGTATTATTAAATTAGTAGGTGCTGATTATGTTACTATTCAAGGTTTCACTTTAATGGAAAGTGCCGCTAATACAATTACTACAGCTGGAACAAATAATATGACTGAGTGGGGTGTTGCTTTATTATATGCAACTACTTCTAATGGTGCGCAAAATAATACAATTCAAAACAATACGATAAGTTTAAATAGGACTTATACTAATAGCTTCGGTATTTATAGTAGTGTTAGGCATTCAGCTTCGTCTGTAACGGCGACTGCAGATATTACTGCTGTTTCAGGTTCAAATGCAAACAATAAAGTCTACTCGAATAGTATTTCGAATGTTAACTATGGAATTGTTTTTATTGGTTCAGGCGCAGCAGCACAAATGGATGCAGGAAATGACATTGGAGGAAGTTCTATCGCTACTGGAAATATTTTAACAAATTGGGGTGGCGCTCCTTCTGCTACTGCTTATGTAAACTTAACTGGTAGCAATTATTCAATTTTCATGAACCATCAAATAAATAATAATATTTCTTTTAATAGCATTACAAGTGCTGCTATTTCGGGCACTACTATGACGTTTGGGGGTATATTGTTAAATTATTCAGTTGCCCAACCAACTGGTACAATAGCAACAACTGTTAATAGTAACACTGTTACACTTTCAAGTGGCAATTTATCAGGTCCAATGATTGGTATAAACAATCAAGGAATAACAACCGCATTGGCAACTTCATCCGTAACAATCTCAAATAACTTAGTTACTAATTGTGTTATTAGTGGTGTGGCGTCAAGCTCTGCTTTTACTGGAATTACAAATCTTTCAGCTTGTGGAACTTTGCAAATGAATAATAATACTGTTAAGGG
>CANJJP010000156.1 GCA_947474485.1 Bacteroidota bacterium
CGCTCATTAATCCGTCGGCATTATAAAACTTAGCAGATACTTTTAGGGTTGAACTGAATAAATTTCTTTTACTACCTATAAAATAAAGTAGCACTATAAAAAATACTGTTCCTGTAAAAACAAAAACACCTAATTTCACATTTCTTGAGAGATCTTTAAACATAATTAAATATAAAAATTTTTAACTTTTACGTCATTACTAGTGCTTAATACATTATATGTGCCTTCAGCATAATTTTTTCCTTCAATCAACATCACAATTTTGTTGGCTGTTATTTTTATGCAGCTTAAATCATGTGAAATAATAATGGAAGAAGTGTTGTATTTTTTTTGAATATCAACCATCAAATTACTTATTTCTCTTGATGTTATCGGGTCTAAACCTGTTGTTGGCTCATCATATAAAATAATATCTGGTTTCATAATAAGAGTGCGAGCCAAGGCAATACGTTTGCGCATTCCTCCCGAAAGCTCTATCGGCATCATGTCAATGGTGTGCGCTAATCCAACATTTGCTAAGGCCTCCATCACTAATTCATCAACCTCTTGTTTTGTTGTGCTTACCCAGTGTCTGCGAAGAGGAAATTCTAAATTTTCACGCACAGTCATCGAATCATACAAGGCATTGCTTTGAAATAAGAACGCAACCTTTACGCGTAAACGATCCAAATCTTTATGATCTAATTCAGTAACTTCTTGTCCCAACACATTAATACTTCCCTTCTCTGGATAAATTAAACCAATAATGCATTTTATTAAAACAGATTTCCCAGAGCCTGATTTTCCAATAACAGCAATGCTTTCGCCTCTTTTTAATTGTAAATTGAAATCGCGTAATACATGGTTTTTTCCAAAAGATTTATTTAAATCTTTAATGGAAATTACAATTTCATCATTTGTAAATATATTTTCTTTTATTTCCACTTAAGTTAGATTTAAAAGATCAATAATTTGTACTGCAACTAAATCAATAACAAAAATCATGATAGACGAAATTACAACTGCGGAATTTGCTGATTGACCAACACCTTCAGTTCCTTTGCTTGAGTGGTATCCTTTATAACAACCAATAACACCAATTGCGTATCCAAAAAAGAAAGTCTTTAACACGGCTGGAATAATATCTCCGAATGTTAATGTTTCAAACACTTGGTTCCAATACAATTGCCAGCTAATATCACCTTTAATATTACATCCTAAATATCCTCCGTAAAGTGATATGGCATCTCCAAGTAATACAAGTAATGGAATCATAAGTGTAGTTGCAACAACACGCGTAACAACTAAATATTTGTATGGATTAGTTCCAGATACTTCCATCGCATCAATTTGTTCTGTAACTTTCATCGAGCCTAATTCAGCTCCCATGCTAGATCCAATTTTTCCGGCACATATAAGCGCAGCAATTACTGGTGTAATTTCTCTAATTAATGAAACAGAAACCATTTTAGGCAACCAATCTTCTGCTCCAAATTCAACTAGAGTAGGACGCGATTGTATAGTTATTACCAAACCCATAATGAAAGCCGTTAGCCCAACAAGAGGCAACGATTTGTATCCAACAAAATAGCACTGTCTAATCATTTCTTTAAATTCGTATCGAGGCACAAAGGCTTCCCTAAAGAAGCGGAAACCGAATTTAGATATAGAGCCTAGTTCATTAAAGAAGTCTATTATGGGTTTTGAAAGCACATTCCAAAGATAAATAATTCGTTGTATTAAATGTTACTTAAATTTGATATAAATCATACATAATTATGAGATTTCATATGTTTAGTGACGCTTTAACATAAATTTCTCGGCTATAATCATGAAATAGTGTTACTTTTGAGTATTGGTTTATTTACTTTGTAAATAGAGAATAGGGAATGAGGTGAAAATCCTCAACTGTCGCGCAACTGTAAGTTGATTTTAGTTTTGCAAATGCCATTGTGTAACACAAAAGCATGAGAAGGCGCAAAACGATGCAACAAGTCAGGAGACCTGCCAATCTAAAAATAAAGACCCTCGCGATTGGGGCAATGATTTATGAAAAAGAATAAAGTAAAAGCTTGCTTTTGTATCAAGCACCTTAATGTGTTTATTTCCGTAATGTTTTTATTGCAAACTTTTTTTGCGTTCTCACAATTTGCTGGGCCGGTTGGACACACTACGAGTAATGCAATTCATAAGGATAGTACTATTTTTAAAAGCTGGGCAAATTCTTGTTCAGTTATTAGAGGCTACCAAGATGTGGCAAATACATCTTTAGGCTATGTTAGTGTTGGAGTTGATACTAATGGTATTGGCAAAGCTGGAGATAATCCAATTGTTACATTAGGGGATGGTGGTTCGGCTATATTAACTTTCCCTGTTCCTATAAGTGATGGACTAGGACCTGACTTCGCCGTTTTTGAAAATGCATTTGATGATAGTTTTTTGGAATTAGCGTTTGTTGAAGTGAGTAGTGATGGAATAAATTATTTTCGTTTTCCTGCAATATCAAACACTCAAACACAAACACAAATTGGTCCATTTGACTATGTTGGCGATGCAACAATGATTAATAATTTAGCAGGTAAGTACAGAGCATTGTATGGAACTCCTTTTGATTTAAATGAATTGCAAGGCATAAGCGAATTAGATATTCAAAATATTACTCACGTAAAAATAATTGATGTTGTTGGAAGTATAGATCCATTATATGCAAGTTATGATGTAAACGGAAATGCAATCAACGACCCATATCCAACTGATTTTCCTAATGGTGGATTTGATTTGGATGCAGTGGGTGTAATAAATGCTTCAACGGTTGGCTTAAAACAAAGTAATCTTAAGTCGAACTTTAATGTGTTTCCCAATCCAGTAATTGATAGAGTTTATGTTCAATTGCAAAATGTAAAAATTCAAAGTGTTAATTTGTTTGATTCTAAAGGGCAATTGTTAAAGATGTATACAGAAAATAATATTGATATGAAAATATATGAATCAGGTATTTATCTATTGAAAGTTATTGATGACAAAGGTTTTATTCACGTGCAACGCATTATAAAGAATTAAATTATCTTTGCTGCATGAGTAAGAAAAAATTATTTATGGTCTTAATTGGATGTAGACCCAAAGGAAGATTTACCGAACAACACGATATTTTTTTTGGTATAGCAAATTCATTACATGATTTAATTCCAGCAATGAAAGCATTTTGGCCAGAAGCCAAAGGTGTTATGCATGTAGATGCTTGGCGCGAAGTAAATCAAATAAATGATTTTTCTGTAAAGATTGAGAAGAAGGAAAAAGCTAAAGCTGAAAGTCATAAATTATTTTTTATAAACCTAGGTGGTTATAGGCCTGGTGAGTTTGATGAGCCTCACTATAAAATGATTATTGCAGCAAAAGATAAATCAGAAGCAATTAAGCAATCCAAAGAAACTGCTTTTTATAAACACAATGGTTTTAAAGGTGCTGCTTCACATGTAGATGATAAATATGGCGTTGATGTGGATGATGTTTATCAAATTGAAGATATACTTTCAGAAGAATTTAAATCTCAATATCATATTTCAATAACAGAAAAGAAGGGGAAAGAAGATGAAATACATCTTGGTTACCTTAAGCTAGAAAAGATAAAGGAAAATAAATCTTATTGATAGCCGTATTGTTTCAAACGATTATCATCGTTGCGCCAATCTTTATCAACCTTAACATAAAGTTCTAGGAAAACTTTTTTCAAGAAAAACTTTTCACATTCCTCACGCGCCATAGTGCCTGTTTTCTTTAGCGCTTCACCTTTGTGTCCAATAATAATTCCTTTTTGTGAATCGCGTTCGATTATAATAATTGCACGGATACGAATTATTTTAGCCTCTTCCTTAAATTCTTCAACAACAACTTCCGTACTATATGGGATTTCTTTTTTGTAGTTCTTTAATATTTTTTCGCGAATAATTTCTGTAACAAAAAAGCGTTCAGGTTTATTAGTTAACTCTTCTTTATCATAATAAGCTTCACCAGGAGGCAACATGTCGATTAATCTTGACATAATTGTATCCAGATTAATTTTTTCAAGTGCTGAGATTGCATGTATTTCTGCACGTGGAATTTTAGCTTTCCATTTCTCAGTAAATTCCGACACCATTGCTGGAGTAGCTTTGTCAATTTTATTAATCAATAATAAAATAGGAGTGTCCATTTTATTTAAACGATCAATATATTTCTCGTCTAACTCAATGTCTTCGAAAATATCTGTAATAAAAAGGAAAACATCAGCGTCACTAAAAGCTTCAGCAACAAAGGCCATCATTTTCTCTTGCAGCTTATAAGCAGGCTTAATTATACCTGGTGTATCCGAAAAAACGATTTGATAGTCGTCTCCACTCACAATTCCCATGATTCTGTGGCGGGTGGTTTGTGCTTTAGAGGTAATAATAGCAAGGCGCTCGCCAACTAGAGCGTTCAAAAGTGTTGATTTTCCTACGTTAGGACAACCAATTATGTTTACAAAGCCCGCTTTATGCATTAGGAAAAGATGTTAATAAGATTTATTTGTTTTACAAAGAAACAAAATATATATTTGCACTCCAATTTAAAGGACGTTCTTTTATAAACAAGTCATTAATTACCTCAAAATATAGTGCGGGATAGAGCAGGGGTAGCTCGTTGGGCTCATAACCCAAAGGTCGGGTGTTCGAATCACTCTCCCGCTACCAATTGAAAGCCTTACAGAAATGTAAGGCTTTTTTTGTTTTATGTCTAAAGCACCTTTAGATGTAAGTATATAATACTGATTGTATTGTATGGGACTTTCCCCTTTTTACCTTACTTTTGCGTTATAAAATCCGAAATCATGTTGGCAATGACAGAAAATAAAACACGCTCTCAAGAGCTAATTGAATTAGAAGAAAAATTTGGCGCGCATAATTATCAACCACTACCGGTTGTTTTAAATAAAGGTGAAGGTGCAGTAGTTTGGGATGTAGAAGGAAAAAAGTATTACGATTTTCTATCAGCATACAGCGCAGTTAACCAAGGTCATTGTCATCCAAAAATTGTAAAGGCATTAGTTGAGCAAGCTCAAACATTGGCTCTTACTTCTCGTGCATTTCATAATGATAAATTAGGGGCATACGAAAAATATATTTGTGATTATTTTAATTACGATAAGGTTCTTCCTATGAACTCAGGTGCTGAAGCTGTTGAAACAGCTTTAAAACTTGCACGTAAATGGGCTTATGAG
>CANJJP010000157.1 GCA_947474485.1 Bacteroidota bacterium
AACCAAATATGACCTGCATTGTTTACCTTAAATAATTCTACAACTGAATTTTGATCGCCATTTTCATACAAATCATGTTCTACTGTATAACCATCAGCTACAAGATCAGGTAGCATTGTATGTATTGGTGTGGCGTCAGTATTATTATGATTTGTCCAAAAGTTGATTAATGGACCTACACTCATGCCATAAGTATTAGCTGTATAGGAAATGGTTTGATCTGCAGTTCCATGAAAATGAGCAACAGGTACTGGGCGTGTTGGATTGCAGGTAGAACTTATTTCTGTCCCAATTGTACCTGCCATAGATGCAATTGCCGCTATACGAGAACTTAATTCACAAGCTAAACGTTGTGTCATAAAACCTCCCATCGAAAAACCCATGGAGTAAATTCGATTTTGATTGATTGAGTATTGGGCACTGGTTGAATCAATAAGTGCATTCATAAATGCTACATCATTTATTGCTGCATTAGGATAATACCCAAATTGACCTGCACCTGAGTGCCAAGCTGTAGAACCAACTACAGCATCGGTTAAAGCTTGAGGGCAAATTACAATGAAGTTTGCAGTATCAGCGATAAAGTTCATTCCTATGCCACTAAAATTGGTCATATTGTCTCCAAGTCCATGAAGTGTAAGTACTAATGGAACTGGATTAGCAGCGTTGTAAATTGCAGGCAAATAAATCCTATATTGTCTTAAATTTCCTTGAAACGTAAAACTTTTATTTTGCCATTGTCCAAATAACGCAGAAGACAAAATAGTAAATATAAATAATGAAGAGTAAAGAACCTTTTTCATATTAATGAATTTGTTTTATAAGATGAAAATAGGAAAATTTTTTTAATAATTTTCAATAAATTTTCCTGTGTATGATCTGAAATAAGATTTGAGATAATAAAATTGGCCTCAATTATCCTTTCAGGCCTCAAAAACATACTCAATCTGCTGAATGCCAGTTTGATAAGTTAAAATTAATAATCAAAAAAATGACCTCGAAATAATCGAGGTCATAATTAGTTCAAATACTATTTTTTTCAATTTAATTAAGGCTGATCCCGATAGCTATCGGGATGACGAAGCCTATTCCCATTCAATAGTAGCAGGTGGTTTAGAGCTTATGTCGTAAACAACTCTATTTACACCTTTTACTTTGTTGATGATATCGTTAGATACTTTTGCTAAAAACTCGTAAGGTAAATGGCACCAATCCGCCGTCATACCATCGGTTGAACTTACTGCGCGTAATGCAACTGCATTTTCGTAAGTACGCTCATCGCCCATAACGCCAACCGATTGAACAGGTAAAAAGATTGCACCTGCTTGCCACACTGTATCGTATAAGCCTGCAGACTTTAAACTGCTAATGAAAATATGATCAACTTCTTGTAATAATTTTACTTTTTCTTCGGTAATATCGCCAAGTATACGAATTGCTAAACCTGGTCCTGGGAAAGGGTGACGGCCAATTAATGCTTCATCCATGTGCAAGGCACGTCCAACACGTCTTACTTCATCCTTAAATAATGACTTAAGGGGCTCAACCACTTTTAGTTTCATATAATCAGGTAATCCACCAACATTATGATGCGACTTAATAGTAGCTGAAGGACCTTTAACCGAAATACTTTCAATAATATCAGGGTAAATGGTTCCTTGTCCTAACCATTTCACATTCTCTATTTTGTGTGACTCTTGGTCGAACACATCAATAAATACTTTTCCTATTGCTTTACGTTTCTTTTCTGGATCGCTAATGCCAGCAAGAGCATCGTAAAATTGTTTTTTAGCATTAATACCAATCACATTTAAACCCATGTGTTTATATGATGATAATACGTTTTCGAATTCATCTTTGCGTAACAAGCCATTATCAACAAATACACAATATAGGTTTTTGCCAATTGCCTTGTTAAGTAACACTGCTGCCACGCTCGAATCTACACCACCAGAAAGACCTAATACTACTTTATCATCACCTAATTGCTTTTTTAAATCTGCAACAGTAGTTTCTATAAATGATTCAGAAGTCCAAGTTCCTTTGCAACCACAAATATCGTAAACAAAGTTCTTTAATAATTGAGCTCCTTCTGTTGAGTGGTAAACCTCCGGGTGAAACTGAATTCCATAAGTTTGCTCTCCTTTAATTTGGTAACCTGCTACCTTTACATCGTGCGTGCTAGCAACGATTTCGTAAGTATCGGGAACGCTTAAAATGGTATCTGCATGACTCATCCATACTTGTGAGTTATCAGAAATGGTCTTAAATAAAGGATTTTCTTTATTAACGAAACTAAGATTTGCTCTACCATACTCTCGAGAAGAAGAACGACCAACTTCGCCACCAAAAAAGTGCGCAAGATATTGTGCACCATAGCAAACGCCTAACAAAGGTACTTTACCTTTTATATTTGATAAATCAGGTTTTAGTGGATTTTCCTCACGAACCGAGTGTGGACTACCCGAAAGTATAATACCTTTAATGTTTGCTGTAATTTCAGGGATTTTGTTGTAAGGGTGAATCTCACAATATTCGTTTAACTCTCTAACTCTGCGCGCAATAAGCTGTGTGTATTGCGAACCAAAGTCGAGTATAAGTATCATTTCGTTTTGCATGCGCAAAGATAGAAATTAATGAAGAATTGAGTAGGGGAAATGAAAAATTGTTGATTTGTTTGGTGGAATTTTAGGGAATTGTGTTTTAGCTTACTATTATTTTATAAACAAGCAATTCTTTCATTGGCTTAGAAAGTGGGTTTTGGTTAATTAGGTTGTTGAGTTCATTGTTTTTATTTACTATTTACTAATAAACCATTTTCTAATTAACTACTTAACAATTCCTCCGCTTAATTTTAGCAAAGATGTTTCTGATAATTTGCCATTGTAGCGAGCATCTGCAAAATTGTTAATTGCATCCTCGTAACTTTGCTGTGCGACTTTTAATTCGATTGAGGTGCTTTGTCCCAATTTAAAACGTTCTAAAACAATATCTAAGTTTTCTTTTGCTAAGACAATGTTGGCTTGTTCCAATTCTAAAATCACTAAATCTTCTTCGTGTTTCTTAAACGCTTTTAAGAGATTTAATTGTGTTTGTGTTTTTACACTTTCGTATTGTAGGGTAGTGTATGCTAAATTTAGCTTTGCGTTCTTAACATTGTTAGCAGTTACAAAACCATTAAATATGTTCCAACTTGCTGTAACACCAAGGTTAAGCCCTAAGTTTTGATTTAGTAAAGAGAAACCAGCTTGGTTTTCGTTTCTTATAAAGATATAGTTAGCATTTAAATTTACTTTGGGTAAATATGTAGCTTTGGTTTCTTGTATGCTATATTTAGCAATGCTCGTGCTTTTTTGTGATAAAAGTAAATCGCTGTTTTTGTTGGTGATGCTTGTTTTTAATTCGTCGTACTTAAATTGATTCAATAAAGGAATTTCATCGCTTACATCAAAATCTTGTTCCAAAGCAACAACCATCAATTGATTTAAGTTTTGTTTGCTTTCATTTAATAAACGTAATTGTTTTATTAAAGATGTTTGCTGCATACTCAAATCTAACTTTGCTTGAAGCACTTCGGTTTTAGCCGCTACTCCAATCTCTAATTTTTTCTGCGCTATTTTTAAACGCTCTTCCGAAACTACAATACTAGCTTTTAACCCGCTAATCACTTGTTTTTGTTTTACAATGGCGTAATAGCAATTCATCACTTCCACTAATACGTTTTCAATTTTTAGTTTCATGTTAATAGCCCCCATTGCTTCCATTTCCTTCAGGCGCTGATGTGTTGCAAACATTTTTAATCCATCAAAAACGGTCCAGCTTAAATATGCTCCTGTATTAATGTTTTGCGATTTTACTCCACCTTTATCAACTACTAATCCATTCGAGAATTCTTGTTTTGTGGCATTGTTGGCAGTGCTTCCGCTTGCATTTAAAGTAAGAGTAGGCAACATTCCTGCATTTCCTAAACTATTATTGTTGGCAGTTTGCTGCATTTCGTTTTTCGATAATTGAATATCGAAATTGTTTTTAAGTGCTAAGTCAACAGCTTGTTCAACTGTTAGTATGCTTTGTGCTTTTCCTACTGTACTAATAAAACATATTAGTAGAAGCATTGCAAATTGTTTATTTATGTATATATTAAATTTCATTTCAATATTATTCTATATATGAATCGTGTGGGATTTTTTCGCCGTTGTGTTCTTTTGAAAAGAAAGAATAGATAGCTGGAATAACGTATAAAGTAAGTATTAACGAAAATAATATTCCACCAACAATTACAATTCCCATTGCCATTCTACTTTTTGATCCTGCACCTAATGCTAAAGCAATAGGCATAGCACCTAAAGCGGTTGCAATACTTGTCATTAAGATTGGGCGTAAACGAGCAGCTGCAGCTTCGTGTATTGCCTCGCGCACTGTTTTGCCTTGTTCTTTTAATTGATTTGCAAATTCTACAATTAAAATTCCATTTTTAGTTACTAAACCAATCAGCATAATAATACCAATTTGACTAAAAATATTTAATGTTTGATTAAAGTACCAAAGCGAAATTAATGCTCCGCATAATGCAAGAGGTACCGTTAACATTATAGTTAATGGATCAACAAAACTTTCGAATTGTGCAGCTAAAATTAAGTAGATAATAACAAGCGCTAAAATAAATGCAAACAATACATTGGATGAACTCTCAGCAAAATCTCGTGAAGGACCTGTTAATGCTGTGGAGAAAGATTCGTTCAATACTTTTTTAGAGATACGTTCCATTTCTTCTATACCATCGCCAATTGTTTTTCCTTTTGCCAATGCAGCTGATACTGTTGCTGCTTGGTATCGATTGTAGTGAAATAATTGTGGCGGACTACTTTGTTCTTCCATGTTCACCACATTATCTAACTGCACCATTTCACCTGTTTTGTTTTTAACGTAAATCGATTTTAAATCTAATGTTTCATTACGTTTATCTCTTTCAAACTGACCGATAACTTGGTATTGTTTTCCATCAATGTTGAAATAACTAAAGCGTTGTCCGCTTAAAGCAAGTTGTAAGGTTTGTGCAATATCACTTACAGAGATGCCCATTCCTTTTGCTTTTTCGCGATTGATAGTGATGGCTAACTCTGGTTTATTAAATTTTAAATTCACATCAATGGTTTGGAACACTTTGCTTTTGTTCGCTTCTTCCAAAAACAATGGAAGCTTTTCT
>CANJJP010000158.1 GCA_947474485.1 Bacteroidota bacterium
TAATGATAGATCCTTTTAAACCTTTAAAAATTACAACTGAAGCATTAAAATGCGAAGTGAAAGATTATTATAAATCATGGATGACACAAGAACAATTAACACACTAAAAATTAAATAACATGGAAACTAAAGATTTAACCGCAGTAAAAAACTTCGATTATTCGGGTGAAAAAGTGTTTGAAAAAGCAGAAGACTTTTTACCTATCAACGGAACTGATTACGTTGAATTATATGTGGGCAACGCAAAACAAGCGGCTCACTACTACAAAACAGCTTTTGGATTTCAAGAACTTGCATACGCAGGTTTAGAAACAGGTTCACGCGATAAGTGTTCGTATGTGTTAGTACAAGATAAAATTCGTTTAGTACTAACAACACCATTTGACCCAGAAAGCGAAATTTCACATCACATCCGTAAACATGGCGATGGTGTTAAGGTGATTGCTTTATGGGTGGATGATGCTCGTGCTGCTTATGCAGAAACAACTAAGCGTGGTGCAAAATCGTATTTAGAGCCTGAAGTTTTAAAAGATGCGCATGGTGAAATCGTAAGAGCTGGTATTCATACGTATGGCGAAACGATTCACATGTTTATGGAGCGTAAAAACTACAAAGGTTTATTTATGCCGGGTTTCGAAAAATGGACTTCTGAATATCATCCTGGTTCAACAGGTTTAAAATACATTGACCACATGGTAGGTAATGTTGAATTAGGCGCAATGAACAAGTGGGCTAAGTTTTATGGAGATGTAATGGGTTTTGCTAATCTTGTAACATTTGATGATAAAGATATTTCGACTGAATACACTGCTTTAATGAGTAAGGTAATGTCGAATGGAAACGGAAGAATTAAATTTCCAATTAACGAACCTGCTGAGGGCAAAAAGAAATCACAAATTGAAGAATACTTAGATTTTTATAAAGGTCCAGGTTGCCAACACATTGCGGTTGCAACGGATAATATCGTATTCACCATTTCTGAAATGAGAAGACGCGGAGTAGAGTTTTTACATGTACCAGGTTCATACTATGATACAGTAAGAGAGCGCGTTGGAATTATTGAGGAAGATATGGAGAAACTGAAATCATTAGGTATTATGGTAGATAGAGATGAAGAAGGTTACTTACTTCAAATATTTACTAAACCTGTTGAAGACAGACCAACATTGTTTTTCGAAATCATTCAACGTAAAGGAGCAAAATCTTTTGGAAAAGGAAATTTTAAAGCCTTATTTGAAAGTATAGAAGCGGAGCAGGAGAGAAGAGGAACTTTATAATTGAATATTGGAAAAAGTTAGAGTTACCAAGAGTTTTACATTTGATATGGCGCACGCCTTGTATGGTCATGACGGTTTATGCAAAAACATTCATGGCCATACTTATCATTTACACGTTACCTTAATAGGTGAGCCAATATGCAAACGTGGCGACCCAAAGGATGGAATGATAGTGGATTTCAAAGATTTTAAAGAAATTGTAAAGGAGCATGTGGTTGATGTGTTTGATCATGCTTTGGTATTAAATAAAAAAAGTCCGCATGCTGGTTTAAGCACATTGCAAGCTGCTTTCGAAAAATTGATTTACGTTCCTTTTCAACCTTCTTGTGAAAATTTAATAATTGAGTTTAAAAACCGTTTGCTTAACGCTTTCGAAAACCATAACTTTATACTCAAAAGCATTAAGCTTTACGAAACGCCAACATCTTATTCCGAATGGTTTTTGGATGATAATTTATAAGACATGAAGAAGGATATAGAAAATAATCAGGTTGACATTAAATTACTGGTAGATACTTTTTACGATAAAATTCGTGCAAACGAATTAATGGGGAGAATTTTTGACGATTTAGCAAAAGTTAATTGGGAAACGCATTTACCAAAAATGTACGGTTTTTGGGAAAATATTCTTTTTCAAACAGGTGGATATAAAGGAACACCATTTCTTCCACACATTAAAGTAAATGCAATGGAAACATTAAGTCCAACTCACTTTAATACTTGGATGGATTTGTTTTTAGCTAATATGGATGAACATTTTGAAGGGCCTACAACTGATGATCTAAAACGTAAAGCTTTTAATATAAAAGAAGTTTGGTCGTACAAAATGAGTTACATAAACGAGCAACACGAAAAGGAAAGAAATGCTAATTCTTAAGTCTTTCCGAAAATTCTAATTAAATTCTATCTAAATTAATTAAACTACCTTGTAGCTCGTCTGTACTTTCAGGCTAACTGAATATGGACGATTCCTTTGAAACACTTATTAATGGTTATTTAGATAATGAAGTGGGTATATCTAATCACTTTCTTAATGAAACCTTAGCTAGCAATTTACAAAACAACCTGCTTACATTACATGGCAATGGTTTATTTCATGCTGCTGGCACTGGCAATGATTCAGTTATTTCTAAAGATAAAAAAACAAGAAGCGATGAAATTTATTGGTTAGGTAAAAGACATAATGATAAATACGAAAATGAATTCTTTAGCCAAATGGATGAATTTGTAAAGTATTTAAATCATAGCTGTTATACAGGCATTACCGATTATGAATTTCATTATTCATTATACGAGCGGGGCAGTTTTTATAAAAAGCACCTCGATCAGTTTAAAAACAATTCGAGCCGACAATTCTCTATGATTTCTTATTTAAATAAAGATTGGAAAGAAGAGGATGGGGGGCAACTTTTGATTCACCCCGAAAAAGGTGAGCAAACTATAAATCCAACGCAAGGAAAAACTGTGTTTTTTAAGAGTAGTGAGTTGGAGCACGAAGTACTTGTTTCAAACAAACAACGTATGAGTATTACAGGCTGGTTAAAAAGAGAGTAGGGATTATTTGACCTAAACTTGCTTTCTAATATTTAATGAATATTTTAGGATGATTTACGAGCTACCTCGTGGTAAGTTTTAACATGTGGACCAAGAAAAATACGAGAGTATATTCTTATTAGCGATAAACTATTTACTAATAAGCCAATTGATACTAATGCTAAAAAAAGAATCTCATCTTCATGTATATAAGAGAAAAACAATTCTATTCCTAAAAAGGCTGATGTTATTGGAAAACCAATAAGTCCTAAACAACTTAGTAAAAATAAAAAATTTATCCTAGGGAATTCATAACAATGTCCTTGATACCAATTTAAATTTAAACCAACGCCCCTCTTTTCAAGTGAACGGAGACAAAATAAGCCAATTAACAAGGCCGCAGAAATTCCAACTGTATACATTAGAATGTGCTCCAACTCAACGTTGGCAGCAATCATTACACTCATTATAATAAATAAATGATTAAAGAATACTAAAAGAAAAGCGAGGTAAACATTTTTCTTTTCTGTAAAAGATCTAAGTGCTAGTATTAAACCTACTAATGAAAATGCTTCTGAAATTAAATGCTTTGTATTAAAAAGAATTTCTGCCCTGTCAAAAACAACAAATCCACATATAAGTAACAATATAGATACAATTATTAGTAATGTTTTATCTCCAATAAAATGTAAGGTTTTACCAATATTTTTTAGTGTATTCCAAATTGTATGATGCATGAATTCATCCATATACCATTCTTCCATGCAAAGAACGTATAATGACTTTTTAATTCGTGATAACAACGTTATTTTGCCTAAATCTTTTATTGGTTTAAAATTGTAAAATTGATGCCTTATTTGATAGGTAACAATTGAAGGTGAAATTAGCAATTGATAGCTGCGAAGAAAGGCATTACCAGCAAAATGAACTAGCACTATCCAATCTAAACCAAAAGCTACCTCAATAAACATGAGTCCAATTTGTGCAATTGCAGCATATGCTATTTGCGCTTTAATGTTGGATTGCACTCTTGCTGTTGCACTAGCAATTAAGAATGTAATTAAACCTAAAATAATAATAGCAACTTTTATTCCTGGGATCTGTTGCCAAAAATCAGATGTACGAATCAATAATAGTAATCCTGCGTGAACGGAAAGTGAGCTGTAAAATATTGCACTGGAAGGTGTAGGACCTTCCATAGCTCTAGGAAGCCAAGATGAAAAGGGAAATTGTGCCGATTTAATAGAAGCAGCGATTAAAATCATAATACAAAAGAATATAGATAATTCTGGATGCTCATTTAAATGAGAAATTACTAATTCTGTATTTTGTAAATCTATTAATACGATGTTTTTATGCCAAATATGATGACTTGCCCAAATGCCTAAAATAAATGCAAGATCAGCTATTCTATAGATTGAAAATATTTTAACTGCATTTCTCACGGGAATATATCTGTTTCTATAATACCCGATTAGTAAAAAAGAAGAAATTCCTGCAACCTCCCAACCAATAAAAAAAGTAGCTAGGTTTGCTGATAACACAAGTATATTATAGCCAAAATAAAAAAACATTACAGTATTGAAAAATCTTTTATAACCTCCTTCGCGATGCAAATAAGTGCGACTATATGCTATGATTAACAAGGATAGTAGTGATCCAACCATTAAATAGGTTGCTGTAATTTTATCAAAGCAGAAATCCAAAAAAAGTTCTGTTTCGCCATGTTTATAAATTGTAATTCCTTTGGTGTATAAAAGATTGCTACTATTAAATATCCATAAAATTGTAAATGTTAATGCGGAAGTAAATTGTAGTGCCATAGTAATATAGGCAACTGAAGACATTAATTTCTCATTACTACGTTTAACAAATAGATTAACTACATAGCCAAAAAAAGGAATTAAAATAAATATTACTAAATAAGTTTCCATTTTATTTTTTAATTACATAAACAGGTAAGTTTTCTTCACCTGATTCAATTAATGATTTTATGTCCTCTACGCAATCTAACACTTGTCTTTGTGGAGTATATGGTATGAATTCTTCATTTTTAAAAAGAAATAGTTCACCGTTATCTGGATTAACAGAAACTAAATAAATCCATTCATTTTGATACCATTCGTACATAGCTGGATTTTTTTTAATTGTTTTTAGAACTACCTGAGGATAATGCTCTACAATCATCATTAAACGAATTGGATCATGTAAATCAATCATTTGTAATGGCAGTCCTGGTCTAAGATCACCTTCTATGCCGTTGGCTACTCCAATTAACCCCATAACGTTATGTGGTAATTTAGAGCCAGCTCCAAGTTTTTCATTATCAACTCGAGAGAAGTAATACTCTAAATTTATTCCTCCACAAACAGGAGTA
>CANJJP010000159.1 GCA_947474485.1 Bacteroidota bacterium
GCAATTTCATGAACAAGTGTTACCAGAAAAGAGTATTTATTAAGATTGTAATTAATGGTAATTTGATGATTGCTACCATTAAAAGGTGCGCGGTAATCACCAAGCTTTGTACTGCGTTCTTTTTTAATTTTTAATTTAAAGTCTAGATCAATTATCCATTGGGCAATAAGAGTTGTAGCCTTTTCAGGAATGTACTTTTTAAGTATTTCTTGATTACGCTCTAACTGCTCCATAAAACAAATTTAAGTTTTATCAATGTACTATTTAAAAAAGCTTTGACTAGTTTTTAAAAGAGAATTGTTTATAGGTCTAACTCTAATTGCGCCGGTAATAGTGTAAATGTCATACGATGAAAATCCGTTGCCCCGTGTTCCTTTATAGCTGAACGATGCGCTTTGGTTGGATAACCTTTGTTTTCATTCCATTTATACATGGGGCATTTGCTATGTAAATCCAACATAATATCATCACGATAGGTTTTTGCTAAAACGGATGCGGCCGCAATACTTAAAAATTTTCCATCACCTTTAATGATGCATTGATGATTGATTTTTTTGTATTTATTAAAACGATTCCCATCAATTAATAATAATTCGGGAACTTGTTTTAATTGGTCGATTGCTCTGTGCATGGCTAAAAATGAGGCGTTCAGAATATTAATTTCATCAATCTCATGATTGTCAACAATAGCATACGCCCAATGCAAAGCTTCTTTTTCAATCTCAATTCGTAAACTATAACGTTGTTTTACGTTTAGTTTTTTTGAATCGTCGAGAAATTTGTTTTTATAGTTTTTTGGTAGGATAACAGAAGCAGCAACTACAGGCCCGGCCAAACAGCCTCTGCCTGCTTCATCACAACCAGCTTCAATTAATGTTTTATCAAAGTAAGATTTAAGAGGCATTGTTTACTTAATGTCTTTCAACACACGTAAGATTGCATCAAAATTTGGTATTTCACCAGCGTTTTCCAACACTTCAATGTATTTAAGAACACCTTTCTTATCAATAACAAATGCCGAACGCTTACTTACACCGCGCATTTCACAAACAAAAGTATCGTAAATGGTTTTGTAATCTTTAGAAGCTGTTTTGTTAAAATCAGAAAGTAAATCAAAATTTAATTTTTGCTCTTCTTTAAATTTACCTAAGCTAAATAACGAATCAACGGAAATACCAAACACTTCTGCATTTAAACCATTGTAAGTAGGTAAATTATCGCGCATCGAACAAAGCTCAGCAGTGCAAGTTGATGTAAACGCTAATGGAAAAAATAGTAGTACTACGTTTTTTCCTTTTAGTTCGGATAAAGTAATTTTTTTCTTTTCAGTATTAAATAATGAAAAGTCGGGAGCAGCATGATTTAATTGCATGGTTTAGTTTTTTGTAAAGAAAGGGATTTATTGAGAAAAATGAAAATTACAGGTTTGAATACTGTTCTTTTAGAAACTCTTTCCAGTCACCTAAATTGGCAATAACTTGTAATTGACGGTAAGCAGCGTGAAAATCTTCGTCGTTTTCTTGTGAATTTAACACGTTAATACGGTAAGCATCATAGTTTGCAAGAGCAGTTTTCTCTTCAGCGTTTAGTTTTTCGCCCGAAAACTCTCTGTCTCTCAAGTCGTTAACGCTAATTTCCCCACCAATTTCTTTTTTGGTAAAAAAACGTTGAATTAATTGATTGCTTAGATTTTTCATAACTATACTACAAATGTACTATTTAAAGTGAAGGTAGAATTAGGTTTAGCCCTTTGATTTTAAACAAAATATTGTTAAGAAAAGATTAATGATTTATGAAACCCTAGTAAATCGTACCTATAGCATTAGGATTACGAATCTTTTTACGAATATACGAATGGTACTAATTTGTAAGAATACTTACCACAAAACATAAATTAGTATGATTCGTATATTCGTAATCATTATGTTGTTTTAAGCTCTTCACACAAATCTTCCCACTCTTTCATTTTAGCATCTAGCTTTGCTTTGGTAGCATTGTAGTTGTTAAAGAAATTTGGGTCCTTTGTCATTTCAGTGTAGAAAGTTGTATCAGATAATTTAGTATCCCAATCAGCAATTTGTTTTTCTAAAACTTCAATATCATTTTCGGCTTTTGAGATTTTACTTTTTATTTGTTTTTTCTGTTTTTCTTTTTCTACATTTTCTGTAGGCTCAACAACTTTTACTTTTTTTGGTTCTTCTTTAACTGCTATGGATGATTTTAATTCATCCATACGCTCCAATTTACGAAGCTCCATAAACTCGGTAATATCACACAAATGCTCTTTTACTTTACCTTCTCTAAATTCATAAAGTTTTGTGCACATACCAGTTAAAAAATCACGATCATGAGATACGATAATCATTGTTCCTTCATATTCCATTAAAGCATTTTTTAATACTTCTTTCGAACGAATATCTAAGTGATTTGTTGGCTCATCCAACATTAATAAATTGTATGGCTCTAATAAAAGTTTACACAAGGCTAACCTTCCTCTTTCTCCACCACTAAGTACTTTTACTTTTTTGTCGATGTCATCGTTTTGAAATAAGAAAGAACCTAACAAGCCTCTAATTTGTTTACGAACATCACCAACAGCTAAATCATCAATGGTTTCAAAAACAGTTTTGTTTACATCTAATTTTTCTTCTTGATCTTGTTCAAAATAACCAGGAAAAACACTGTGCCCAAGCTGAACTGTTCCGTCGAATGAAATTTTCTTGCCTATCATTTTCATCATGGTAGATTTGCCTTCACCATTTCTTCCTACCAATCCAATTTTTTCTCCTTTTGTAATGATAAAATTCGCATCACTAAAAATTCTTTTACCGTCGTATTCTTTACCTGCATTTTCAACAGTTAAAACTATTTTACCCGAATGTGCAGGTTGAGGAAATTTAAAACGAATTGCTCCCGTTTCAACATCATCAATCTGAACACGCTCCATGCGCTCTAGTTTTTTAATTAATGATTGTGCAAAGGCTGCTTTACTTGCTTTAGCACGATTTTTATCAATAAGTACTTGAGTTTGATCAATTATTTTTTGCTGATTTTTCGCGGCGTTTTCCTGCGACTCCATGCGCTCAGCTCGAAGTATAAGATATTTGGAGTAATTAGCTTTGTAGTCGTATATTTTTTTGTTAACTATTTCAATTGTTCGATTAGTCACACTATCAAGGAAATGTTTATCATGGGAAATAAGCATTACCGAACCATGGTAAGTTTCCAAATATTCTTCTAACCATTGAATCGCCTCAATATCTAAGTGATTGGTGGGCTCGTCCAACAATAAAACATCTGGCTTTTGTAGTAGTAATTTTCCAAGCTCAATTCGCATTCTCCAACCACCACTAAATTCTGAAGTTTGACGATTTAATTCTTTTCTTTCGAATCCAAGTCCGCGCAATACTTTTTCAATTTCTTGATCACGATTTCCTGCGCCAACAATATCAAGTCGTGCGTGGATATCAGTTAAATCAGTAATTAATTTTGAGTAAGCATCACTTTCATAATCAGTTCTTACTTCTAATTCCTTATTAATTTCTTCTAAGCGTTTTTCTAAAATCTGAATCTCAATAAATGCTGTAGCTGTTTCTTCTAAAACAGTTCTTCCAGCTTGATGCTTCATGTCTTGAGGCAAATAACCAATCTTGCATTCGTTTGGTTTTGCTATACTGCCACTGGTTGGACTTTGCTCCATTGCCAATAGCTTAAGCATGGTTGATTTACCCGCTCCGTTTTTACCTGCTAAACCAATTCTATCCTTTGGATTAATAAGGAAACTAATACTTTCGAAAAGAGGAGAGCCTCCAAAGGCTACTGATACGTTATTTACTGAAATCATTTTATTTTATTGAAAAGCGGCGCAAAGATAGGTTAATTAGAGGGGATTGGCAAACAATCAAGATTTAGCTGCTTTTCTACTTGTTATGTATCCCAAATGCCTCGATTATCATGTTATTTAATACTATCCAACACATTAAATCCAAGTAAACCATCTTTAAAATAGTAGGTAATGGTATCTTGTTTTCGGGCATCTCTATTTTGATAACGAACAAAGAAAAAATCACCTAAAGCGTCGTTTTCTAATTGAAGTATATTTCCACTATCAAAGGATTTAGAACCAACTATTTTATGTTTTTCTATATGCGAATCTATTGGAATTAAATTGAGCCATAAAAGAATTGAAAGCTGGGCAAGCAAAACGGTAAGACATAAACCAATGTAGGTTTGCAAATTTTTGATTTTTGTTTTTAGCTGAATAACAATAACATCAACAAACAAAAACAATAGAATTAAAACCAAGGTGTTTTTAAATGAAATCATGGTTTTTGGATACAATAAAACCATAGATACAATGCCGAATAAAAAGGTAATAATATAAAAAGCAGTTCTACGATTATCATAAACATCAAACTTCTTTTTTTTATTTTTCGACTTGTTAAGCACCATTATGCAGAAATCTTTTCAATTGCATGATCAACATATTTTATAGCCTGCTTAAAAAACTGAAAGCGTTGTTTTTCTGCACTACCACTAATGAGGGAAGATTTTTTAATTAAATTTTTCATCCAATGTTCAATTTCTCCACAAAATAATTGATTGTTTGTAGTTAATGAATTCATGGTATTAAAAGAGATATATGAAATGTTTTTATCGCCAACACTCACATGTATGCAATTGGTTCCAATTACTAAATCGCTATTGTATAAATTAAATGTTCCTCCGTTATTTTTTCCAATATTTGGTTTTTGTTCGAGTTCAGCATAGTTTGCAATGGATTCAACCATTGATTTTAAACTCATTAAAATTTCAATTGCATCATCACTATTTTGAAATGCCCCACTTTCGTGGTAAAACATAATTTGTTTAATGGCAGTTACTACGGTATCGTTTGTCCAAATTTCTACACTTGGTATTGCCATGTATTGATGATGAATGGCTTTGGCAATATCCATCAGTTTTTTCGGAATAACATCGAAATCGAATTTTTTTCCTTGGTATTTTGAAATATTTAAAACAGAACGCTGCCAATAAAAAAGTTTAAATGCAGTAAGTTTTTCGTTGTTAAACGAATGCATAATTGGAACTTCTTCGGCAGCATATATAATTTGTTTATCCGGAAACGTATTAATGAGTTTTAATTGATTTGCTAAGCCTGTTAAATATTTTTCAAA
>CANJJP010000160.1 GCA_947474485.1 Bacteroidota bacterium
CCAAGCGTATCTTTGTTATTAGTTGCCCTAACAACGGTTTCGTATTGAGAAATAGCATCCGAATATTTTCCTTGTTTATAATAGGCATTTCCAAGGTTGTATTCTCCTTTTAAATAATTTGGTTTTTCGTTAATGGCGTGCAAGTATTTTTTTTCTGCGTCTGCATATTTTCCCTTTTCGTATTTGTCATTACCAGCACGTAATGTTTTTTTCTCTGCTTGGGCAGATGCATTGTTTACTGATAAAAACAAGGCTCCTAGTAAAAGAAAAATTTGAAAGCTATATGTTGTTATTAGTCTCATGCTTTTTTCTCGAATAAGTTTAATTTTTTCCACCACTCACTTTTGCGTTCACTAATAAAAAATTCGATTAACAATAAAAGAGCTGCCAAGTAAATGAACCAAATAAACTGATCATCGTAATCGGTGTACATTTTAGATTCAATTTCTTTTTTCTCCATTTCTTGAAGTTTGCTCATAATAGCATTTAAACCTACCTCGGTATTATTTGCCTTAACGTATGCGCCTTTTCCTGCTGCGGCAATATCCATTAATAATGCTTCATTTAATTTTGTTACAACAGTGTTACCTGCTTTATCTCTTCTAAAACCTGATTTCATTCCATCCTTATATTGTGGAATAGGAACCCCTGTTGAAGAACCAACACCAATGGTTGAAATACTTACACCTTTTGCTTGAGCTTCTTCGGCAGCTTTAATAGCGCCTTCTTCGTGGTCTTCACCATCGGTAATAATAATGATAGATTTATTTTTTCCAATATCGGTTCCAAATGATTCCATTGATTGCTCAATAGCAGCCGAAATATTTGTGCCTTGCACCGGAACAATGCCAGGACCAATTGAGCTTAAAAACAACTTTGCAGCGCTGTAATCGGCCGTAATAGGTAATTGCACATAAGCTTCGCCGGCAAATACAATTAAACCAATTCTATCACCTTCCAGTTTATCAATAAATTTTTCTAAGGCTTGTTTTGCTCTATCAATACGGTTTGGTGATAAATCCTCAGCAAGCATAGAGTTCGATACATCTAAGCAAACCATGATGTCGCCACCTTCGCGTTTTACATCTTGCATTTTAGAACCCGTTTGCAAATTAGCAATTGCAAAAATTACTGAGCTTAATCCTAAAATGTATAAAATAAACTTCCAAGTTTTTTTATCGTTAGATACATTCGGAATCATGGATTGTACCAATTGATAATCACCTAATTTTTTAAAACGCTTTTTTCTACGTTCTATTAATAGAATATAAAAAACAATCATTGCCGGAATTAACAGGTAAGCCCACAAATATTCTTTATTTTCGAACTTATACATTTATGGCAATGTTTTAAATAAAGTGTTTTTTAATGTAAACTCTAATAGTAATGCTATAGCAGCAATTAATGCAAACACAAAAAAGCGCTCTGCCTTATTACTAAAATTACGTTCATTAATTACTGATTTCTCCAACCGATCAATTTCTTTGTAAACAGCTTTAAGTGCTTTGTTGTCTTTTGCTCTAAAATATTTTCCACCAGTCATCTCCGAAATTTCTGTCATAACGGGCTCATCAATTTCTACATCCACATAAGCAAACTCCATGTGACCGTTAGGATAAATACCAACCGGAGTTAACGCTTTACCAATTGTTCCAACACCGATAGAATAAATTTTAACTCCAAATGTTTTTGCAATTTCACCTGCAGTAAGCGGGGCAATTTCACCCACGTTACTTACACCATCCGACATTAAAATAACAACCTTACTTTTTGCAGTACTTTCTTTAACGCGTGAAACAGCATCGGCTAAACCTAAACCAATTGCAGTACCATCTGCCATTTGTCCAGTTCTAACATCTGCAATAATATTTTTTAAAATAGTATGGTCTGTTGTAAGCGGACATTGTGTAAAAGCTTCACCACTAAAAACAACTAAACCAATTCTATCGTTAGGACGAGATTCAACAAAATCTATTGCAACTTCCTTAGCTGACTCTAAACGATTAGGATCAAAATCTTTTGCAAGCATGGAGTGAGAAACGTCCATACACAATACAATATCAATTCCTTCAGCCTTTACATCTTTCCAACTGGTTCTGGATTGTGGGCGAGCCATAACGCAGATTAAGGCTGAGAAAGCAATTAAACGCAATAGAAATAAGGAGTGACGAAACTTAGCACGAGTAGATGATTTTATTTTTTTCATCCCCGATAAAGAAGAAAAATGCATCTCACCTTCGTTCTTTCTATTCTTCCAAATGTACCATATTACCAATAAAGGCAGTATGATAAAGAGGTAGAATGCATCCTTATTAGAAAATGTTATGTCATTAAAAAAACCTATCACTTCTGTTCTGGATTATTAGATTGTGAATTCTCTGCTGTTATTTCTTCTCTTAGTGTGCCTTTTACAAAATCAAAAGCGTTGCTAAGTGTTAATTCGTTTTCTACATCAATTGGCTGCGCCTTTGCAAACTTAACGTAATCAGCCAATGATAATACTTGTCTTAATTTGTCTTTACTTAAATTGTCAATTACCTGCGAGCGCATGATGGTCATAATTTCATCCGTTGTGAGCTCCATTGCGGCAATATTGTAACGACCTTCAATGTAAACACGAAGAGTATCGGTAATAGCAGTATAGTATTCTTTTGTTTTTCCTTCTTGCCAAATTTTCGAATTTCGTATGTTTTCTAAATCATGTAAAGCAATAATATGCGGGGCAATTTTTGGTTTTTGAATTACAACAGGTTTCGGTTTTTTGTTCCGCGCTATTTTGTATATGATGAAGTAGATTAATACAAGAATCGCTAAAATGGCCGAACCCCAATAGATATAAGGCAAATACTCTTTCCAGCTAAATGGTTCATCGTAAACAGCTTTAATATCTTTAATACTTGCCTCAGCTGTATCAACTGGAATGGTTTGTACCTCTAATAATAATGCTTGTGTTAAAACTGGATTTGCTGTATCACCATCTACAATAAATTGAAACGGAGGCATTGCCCAGTATCCCGAATCAAAGGAAGTAACGTAAATCGTTTGATGTTGCTGAATATTGTTTGGGTCATTTTTATCAGGGATAGTAGTATCAATAGCGGATACATTTACTACTTCAATTTCTTTAGTAAGTGTGTCGCCAATTGTTGGCCAATGAATATTTAGCTTTTTGTTTGCCCCGCTGTAGTTAATGAATAAATCAACTTTTGCTTGCTCACCAATTTTTATTTTACTTGTATCAATTAATGCAAATGCCTGAATCTTTTGAGCCACAAGAGTTTTCTGTAGCCCAAAAGCAAAAAGTAGAATTACTATTTTAATCAGCGTCTTCATTAATTATCTGCGTTTAAATAAATTCATTAAAGGTTGAATGTAGGATTGGTCAGTTCTTAATCGAACGTGATCAACTCCAGCTTTATTAAATCCTTCTTTTAATCTTGCTTCTAATTGCAAGTTTTGAATTTTCATTTCCTTTTGAAATGCCTTAGAAGAAGTATCTACCCATTTAATTTCTCCGCTTTCTAAATCTTTTAATTTAATTAAACCAACAGGAGGAATTTCTCTTTCGGTTTTGTCAAAAATTTCTAAAGCAACGATATCGTGTTTTTTGTTGGCAATTTTTATTGCATCTACAAAAGGATTATTATCAATAAAATCAGATACTACAAACACAATACTTTTTTTCTTAATTACATTGGTTAAGTAACGCAATGCTTGAGAAATATCGGTTTTAGTGCTTGTTGGCTCTATCGATACTAATTCTCTGATGATACGAAGTATGTGTGTTTTCCCCTTTTTAGGTGGAATGTATTTTTCAATTTTATCGCTAAAAAAGATAACTCCAATTTTATCGTTATTAGTTGAAGCCGAAAAAGCAACAACAGCGCAGAGCTCAGTAATTAAATCTTTTTTACTTTGTTTTAATGTTCCAAATTGCCCCGATGCACTTACATCAACTAACAATACAACATTTAACTCACGCTCTTCTTCAAACACTTTAACGTAAGGACTATTGAAACGCGCTGTTACATTCCAATCAATTGTTCTAACATCATCGCCTGGCGTGTATTCGCGCACTTCACTAAAAGCCATACCACGACCCTTAAAAGCACTGTGGTATTCTCCGGAAAAAACCTGAGAAGACAGACCACGTGTTTTAATTTCGATCTTGCGTACTTTTTTTAATAGTTCTGCGGTATCCACGATACAGTTGTTGAGTTAGACATTTGTTGATTTGGAGAATTAATGAGTTAGTGAATTAATTCTCCAACTCTCTAATTCAATAATTCATTAATTGACTATGGTACTTCAACAGTATTTAAAATTTCGTTGATGATGTGTTCTGAGGTAATGTTTTCTGCTTCTGCCTCGTAGGTTAAACCAATACGATGACGCATAACATCCATACACACTGCGCGCACATCTTCAGGAATAACATAACCTCTGCGTTTAATGAAGGCATAGGCTTTTGCAGCTAAAGCTAAATTAATACTTGCACGAGGCGAACCACCGAAACTAATAAGCGGGGCAAATTTTTCTAATTTATGTTCCTTAGGAAAACGTGTAGCGAAAACAATATCTACAATGTAACGCTCAATTTTTTCGTCCATATAAACATCACGAACAATTTTACGAGCTTCTACAATGCTTTCAGGACTCAACACCGTGTTTGGTGTTGCCATTCCTGCAGCAGATATATTTGATAAAATAATTTTTCTTTCTTCTTCTTTAGTTGGGTAACCAATAACTACCTTCAACATAAAACGGTCAACTTGCGCTTCTGGTAAAGGATAGGTTCCTTCTTGCTCAACAGGATTTTGTGTTGCAAGCACTAAGAAAGGGTTTGGTAATTTAAATGTTGTTTCACCAATGGTAACTTGTTTCTCTTGCATTGCCTCTAATAATGCAGATTGCACTTTTGCAGGAGCACGGTTAATCTCATCAGCTAAAACAAAGTTAGCGAAGATAGGACCCTTTTTAATCGAGAACTCTTCTTTCTTTTGATTGTAAATCATGGTACCTACTAAATCGGCAGGTAACAAATCGGGAGTAAACTGTATACGGCTAAACTGACCGCCAACACATTTACTAAGCGTATTAATAGCTAATGTTTTTGCTAAGCCCGGAACACCTTCTAACAAGACATGACCGTTTGAGAGCATTCCAATTA
>CANJJP010000161.1 GCA_947474485.1 Bacteroidota bacterium
AAGGCTAATTCTAAAAACCCTAAAGTAACCTTTACTGAATTTAACCATCCACCTGATTTAGGTAATGAGTTTAACCACCCTGGGAAAGCTGCAAACAAACCAAAAGGTAACGCCAATGCTAAAGAGAAACCAAACATTCCCCAAAAAGGACCAGAATAATTTCCTTGCGAAGAAGCTTCTACTAGCAAGGTCCCAATAATTGGTCCTGTACACGAAAACGATACCAATGCAAGTGTGAATGCCATAAAGAAAATTCCCATCAAGCCGCCTTTGTCTGATTTAGAATCAATTTTATTTACAAATGAACTTGGTAAAGTTATTTCGAAAGCACCAAGAAAGGATAATGCAAAAACAACAAGTAATAGAAAGAAAAATAAATTAAACCAAACATTTGTTGAGAGCGTGTGTAATGCTCCTGCACCAAAAACTGCCGTAACAATTAATCCTAATGAAACATATAAAACAATAATTGCAATTCCATAGATAATTGCATTTTTTAAACCTTCTTTTTTAGTCTTACTTTTTTTAGTAAAAAAGCTAACATTCATTGGTATCATTGGAAAAACACAAGGTGTTAGTAAAGCAGCAAAACCACCTACAAAGCCCGCAAGAAAAATTGCCCACCAAGACGAACTTGAACCAACTTCTTTTTCATCCGTTCCACTTGATTTATTTTCAATAGGAGTTGCGACAGCACTTGCGGTATCTTTTACCTCTTTGCTTGCAATAGCTGTTGTATCCGTTTTAGCAGTATCAGCAACATTCGCAACTTCAACTAATTTAACACCACTCTTACATTTACTATCAATAACAAGACTAAATTTTTCTGCAGGCGGAAACTCGCACATTACATCTGTACAAATTTGATATTCATAAGTACCATTAATAGTTATCTTACCTTCTTTTAATGTTTTTAAACGTTGTGTAAATGTTGCTTCGTTATCAAAATAATTTACCATTACTTCAAACACCTTATCCATTTCATTAATAGGCTTGCTCTCTTTTGTTTTACCTACCAATTCAAAATCTGCACCTTTTTTAAATTCTATTATTGTTGGGTTTGGTCCATCAACTGGCTTCATACTATACATGTGCCAAGGCTTATCAATCTTAACCTTAAAAATAACATCGTATTCACAGTCGTTTACTTTTTTTGAAGTTATTTCCCAATGCGCATGTAATTGCTGTGCATTAGAAAAAACAAACGAAAACAATAAAAATAAAAGAATCGAAAATCTACTTAATAAACGCATATGTGTGAAATTTGTGCCCCAAAGATAATAAATAGCTCTTGGCATAAACCCTTTGATTCGCTAAAAAAACCTAATTATTAGCTTTCTGTAACCTTTGTTACTTAACAGGCTTAAAGGACTCAATCATAGATTGAAAAGTAGAAGAGTATTGTTGCATCATCATAGGTTTTGCCCATATATACATAGTGTAATAGGTGTTCCCAAACTTAGATAATAATCGCCAAGCGATATAATCCTTAAATCGATTATCGTTTGAGCCATGTGGTTTCAATTTAGAAACTTGCTTTTCCCAAACTAAATAGTCTGTCTTTAAAGTATCTGAACTTTCTTTTGGAACAAAAAAATACTGCCATACGCTTTGGCGCTTTTCTGCATTTGCCCCTTTTCTATCACTTGGGTAAACCGCAACATACAAATACTCAAAATCTCCTCCACTTGGCACTTTTAAACTATTCATAACACCCGCGCATTGACAAACATTATTCCCTCCAGGTGTTTCCCAATCTCCTTTAAAAAAAGATTTTACCTCCCACTTAGCCGGAATTTCATATTCCATAGCCAATTCGGGCAATGAAACCTTTTTATTTTGCGCAAATGCAAAATAGGAAAACAGCATAAACAAACTGTGTAATAAAAAACTTCTCATTTACATTTTTACTTTTTTTCGTGTGCTTTTTACTTCGCTACGTTTTGTTTTAGTTACTTTAACTTTTATTAGCGAAGATTTGCTTGGCTTAGTTGGTTTACGTGGTTTAGGTTTTTCCAAACACTTCTCTAATGCTTTCGTAAATTTTACAATAGCCAATTCTTTATTTTTATGTTGCGAGCGATCTCTGTCTTCACTTAAATGTAGAACACCCAAATCACTAATTTTGTTTTTAAGTTTTTTGCTAATCAATTCCTTTTGCTCATCAGTAAGGCAAAGTGAGTTATTTACATCAAAGAAAAGTTCAACCTTAGTTGCCACTTTATTTACATTTTGTCCGCCTTTTCCACCACTGCGAGCAGTGGTAAACCATATCTCTTTTAAAATACCTTTTGTTAGCAAAGTTTTTTGGCTCATTGTTTGTCAATTTAATTTCAACCTAAATTAGCAAAGATTATGCTAAAAATAAAATTAAGTATATTTTTTTGTTTCCTGCTCAGCTTTTGCTTTGCCCAACGCGAACTTGCATTAAAGTATGAAACCCGCCTTCATACCTATTTAACATTTAAAGGAAGCCTTTCGCCATTTATAAAAATCACCGAAACAGATGCGCGCGTTTACAAAAGCAATCAAGATAAACTAAACGACAATCCCGAATTTATCATTGCTTATGATGAAATAAAAACATTTGAGCAATTAGTGAAAAACGCTCCAAACGATAGTATTGAAGCAATTTTAAAACGCAAGGGAAAAACTAAATGGAGTAAAAAAACAAAAAGTGAAATTCAAATACTTTATGAAAATGAGGATAGAGATGCAAGCGAAAACAAACCTTTAAGCGGCAAACGAATATTAATTGACCCTGGACATATTGCAGGAAATTTTGAAATGTCGGTGATAGAACAAAAATATTTACGTTTTGTAAAAGATTCTGTGCCTAACTTACCAGTTGATTCCATTCATATTTCGGAGGGAATACTAACTTTTGCAACGGCGCAAATTTTAAAAAAACAATTAGAAGAACAAGGCGCATTAGTTTGGTTAACACGTGATGACAACAAAACAAGCTTCGGAATTACTTATCAAAAATGGCTTAGCACACGAAAACAAATTGTACTCGATTCTTTACTTGAATGCGGGGCAATGGAAAAAACTAAATATAACAAGTTAAAAAAGGAAGATGAAAAAACATTTTTCTGGAGTTTTTTTAGAGACCATGAATTAGCAAACAGAGTGAAAGTTATTAATAAACATAAACCTGATTTAACGATTATCATTCATTATAACGTGGACGAAAAAAATACTGATTGGTTGCGACCAACAGATAAAAATTTTTGCATGGCTTTTGTTCCGGGTGGAATGAACGTAGATGCATTAAAAGGAATTAATGGAAAGGCAAATGTATTACGTTTATTATTAACAGATGATTTTCCCTTATCGGAGAAAATATCAGATTTAACTGTGAAAGAATTTTCGAAACAATTAGAAAATCAAGTAGCTAAAAAAACGGATGCAGATTATTTAAAAGATAATTGTATTAGCTCATCTAAACAAGGAGTTTTTTGCAGAAACCTTGCACTTTGCAGATTGGTAAAATCACCATTGGTGTATGGAGAATGTTTGTATCAAGACAATAAAAATGAGTATTTAGAACTAAGCAAAGCTGATAAAACCTATTACGGAATTAATACAAATACCAGAGTTAAAGCGGTATCAGATGCGTATTTTAATGCCATTATGCAGTTTTATAAAAAATAGTACTTTTGTTTATAGATGTACGCAATTAAAGTTCATATTGTAGATGACCACCAAATGATTTTGGATGGATTGAAAGCTTTACTTTCGGGTGAAGCATCTATTCAAATTATTGGCGAATCGAACAATTGAAAAATTGCATTTGATAAAATATTGATTGCACAACCTGATGTTTTAATTACCGACATCAGCATGCCAGAGATGAATGGTTTGGAATTAACCCGTGCAGTAAAAGAAAAATTTCCACAAATAAAAATACTTGCTCTATCGATGTTTGGAGAACGTAATACCATTTCGGAAATGTTGGAAGCAGGTATAAATAGCTACATTTTAAAAAACACAGCTAAACAAGAATTACTTAGTGCCATTAATAAAGTGGCCGAAGGTGGAATGTTTTTTAGTGATGAAGTAAGCAACGAATTAATGAAGCCAGCGCAAACTGGAACCAAACACGATGAATCGGTAAGTCTAACGCCACGTGAAATAGAGATTTTACGATTGATTGAAAAAAATTATAGCAATGCACAAATTGCAGAGGCACTTTTTATAAGCGAACGCACCGTTGAAACACAGCGCAAAAATATTTTTCGTAAAACAAATACTAAATCAGTTGTAGGATTGATTAAGTATGCGATAGAAAAAAAGCTTTTGCATTAATCGTAAACATCAAATGCATGCTGTAGACAAATCCAAAAGGTGTTAGAAAATTATTTTATTATTTCTTGAATATATCTACCTTGCGCAAAACTACTATCTAAACTAAATAGTTTACACATTGTTTTATGAATGTCAATTTGCTCGTAAATACTATTTATGGTCAAATTCTTTTTAATACTAGGTCCTGCTACAAATAAATTAATATGTCTGCAGCCTAAACAACCATCTCCATGTGAAACAAAACCATCTAATGTCCCGTCGGGATGTCTACCATGGTCATTGGTAACAATAAATGTTGTTTTGCCTTTATAAAAATCGTCGTTTTGTAACTGTTTCCAAATCAACCAGGCGTATCTATCACCCGCCTTAATTCCCTCTAAATATGCTGGCCAATTATTTGCATGCCCAGAAAAATCCGGTTCTCTTAACTGAATAAACAAAACAGTTGGATGGTGTATATTTAACACGTTCATTGCTCGCTGAAACGTTGTGCTATCATCTCTATATCCAGTTCCCAAACCATTTACACCACAATCACTTGAACAAATAAAATTATTATTCCAATTTGAATCAGTACAATTTTTTATCACTTCAAGTTTATCTTTACTTGTAACCAACCAAGCTTTATTGGCACTTAGATTGTATTTTTTTGTAAATAGTTGCAGAAAACCAGGATTAGAAGGCAATTGAAGGCCATTGTTTGCAACATTTTCATATGCCCCTGTAGAAATTGCCACATGGCCAGGTACAGTAAATGTTGCCCCAAAATTATAAAATTTTGAAAATAAACAGCCTTCTTGTTTTAAACTATCATATAAAAAAGGCTGGTATTGATGCATTGTATTACCACC
>CANJJP010000162.1 GCA_947474485.1 Bacteroidota bacterium
AAAAGCCAGTAAAAAAATCAGTAATAATAAGACATTCTCAATAGACGCAAATATTTCAAACTTGTTTTTATTTCCAAAAAAAAATGGTTTACAAAATACATTAAACAAGGCTTCAGGTGCCATTTTAACAACAGAAATAAAAGAATTATTTAATCTCTTCTTTGTAATTGATGAATTAGATGGAACTGTAATGTTAATTAAAGGATAAGTAGTTAATGTATCCATATTATCTTTCACATAAATAGTGTCCTTAAAATTTGGGTAGTTCCAATACATGTAATTTACATGAGGCTTGATAGTGTAGAGTTCTTGTTTGTCATCAATTAATTTAATATTTTTAATATCCGCATAATCTAATCGAACATATTGTTCACCTTTATAAAAGAAAATTCCGCCATAACCAGTACTTACAAAATCATTCTGGCGTTGCACTATAATTGAGATAATATCTTTTTTTAATACAAACTTTGAAATCATCATTCCAGATGAAACAACAAGAGTAAGAATTCCAGCGTACAAAAAAACCGACTTGGAGTTAGGCTTCTTATGTAAAAAAATAAAAACTACAATTGGAAACAATATGATTAGCAAAACATAAGGCTTTATAAATACAAAGAGAAAAACAGAAATCACAAACAATAATATAAACTTTAGTTTTCTTTCTTTCTTAAGGAACAACATGAAAGTGCTATAGATAAAAGTACCAAGTAAAAACACCACGATTGCCTCTTTTAACACTCCACTAGTCCAAAAATAAACAGAGGGGATAAATAATAAAATTAAGAGTAAAACAAACTCTTTGTTTTTAAAATACACCTTAAAACTTTTATACATTAACCATTCACCAATAAAAGAAAGAATCACCATAAATAATGCTTGCGCCTCGTACTTACCGAAGGTAAACAACATTAAAAAGGCATTTATTCGTGTTACTCCTCTACTATCGTTTAAAAGAAAATCGTTATTACCAACTACTGTCCATTTATCCATTAAACTGAAATAGTTTATATATAAAGCATCCGATTGCATTTCACTATGAAAACCAAACAACATTCTAATATAATCAAGTGGGTTTTGTTTTAATGAGCTATAAATTATATTAGCATCATGCATAATACTTTGCGTATCACTATTAAATAAATTTTTAGATGAATCAACTGCAAAAACCAAGATATAAAAAACAAAACCCAAACATTTTAAAGAAAATAAAAGTCCAAGTTGTTTACGCGAAATGAATGCATCTTCAAAAGCCCTATTCTTAAAAAGTAAGAATGTGAAAATTAAAAAATATAACAGGGCTAATAACAAACAAAGCTAATTTAGAGTGCAAAACAAAGATAAGTTCTTATTGCTCATTTCCAAAGACACTAAATCAGCGAAATTTACAAGAATCAATCGTACATTCCGTCATATAATTCATTAATTTTAAGCCAATTCGTCCTAGTAAACAATGGTTTAAAGTCAAGTTGACATTTACAAGCCATTGGAACAGATTGTGATGAGTCAAATAAAAATTATTACAAAATGAATTTCGATAAATTTACAATCAAATCGCAAGAAGCCGTGCAGCAGGCATTAACCATTGCTACCATGAACGGACAACAAGCCATAGAAAATGGACACATACTAAAAGCAATTTTAGATGCTGACCAAAATGTGACTCCATTTATCCTTAAAAAAATTGGTGTTAACCAAGATGTTTTTAAAAAGACCTTGGATAGCATCGTAAACTCTTACCCTAAAGTTAGTGGCGGTCAACCATACCTTTCAAACGGGGCAAACCAAACCATTGCAAAGGCAACTTCTGCATTAAAGGATTTTGGAGATGAATTTATTTCTATCGAACATCTTTTAATTGGAATCTTAGCAAGTAGCGATAGCGTTTCCAAAATGATGAAAGATGTAGGCTTTAACGAAAAAGACTTAAAAGCTGCCATTAATGAATTACGCAAGGGAAGTAAAGTTACAAGCCAAACACAAGAAGATACTTATAATGCATTAAATAAATATGCGGTTAACTTAAACGAGCAAGCTAAAAAAGGCAAACTTGATCCAGTAATTGGCAGAGACGAGGAAATACGACGTGTATTGCAAATTCTTTCGCGCCGTACTAAGAACAACCCAATTTTAGTTGGTGAGCCAGGCGTTGGTAAAACAGCGATTGCTGAAGGTTTAGCACATCGTATAAATAATGGAGATGTTCCTGAAAATTTAAAAAGCAAACAAATCTTTTCATTAGACATGGGTGCTTTAATTGCCGGCGCAAAATACAAAGGTGAATTTGAAGAGCGCTTAAAATCAGTAGTAAAAGAAGTTACTGGGGCAAACGGAGAGATTGTTCTTTTTATTGACGAGATACACACCTTAGTTGGCGCAGGAGGTGGTGGTGAAGGCGCAATGGATGCTGCAAATATTTTAAAACCTGCTTTGGCTCGTGGTGAATTAAGAGCTATTGGCGCAACAACATTAAACGAGTATCAAAAGTATTTCGAAAAAGATAAAGCATTAGAACGTCGTTTCCAAAAGGTCTTGGTGGATGAACCAAGTGCTGAAGATGCTATCTCTATCTTACGTGGTATTAAGGAGAAATACGAAGCACATCACAAAGTTCGTATTAAAGATGAGGCAATTATTGCGGCTGTTGAGTTATCTCAACGTTATATTTCCGACAGATTTTTACCAGATAAAGCAATCGACTTAATTGACGAAGCTGCATCTAAATTAAGAATGCAAATTAACTCTATGCCAATTGAATTAGATGCAATCGAGCGTCAGATAATGCAATTGGAAATTGAGCGTGAAGCAATGAAGCGTGAAAACGAAAATAAGAAAGTTGATATTTTAAATAAAGATCTTTCTGAACTTAACGATAAACGTACCGAATTAAAAGCACGTTGGCAAGGTGAAAAAGAATTAATCGAAAACGTTCAAAAATTAAAACTTGAAATTGAAAACTATAAACACGAAGCTACAGTAGCTGAGAAGAATGGTGATTATGGTAAAGTTGCTGAGTTACGTTATGGTAAAGTAAAAGAAGCGGAAGAAAGATTAAAAGAATTAGAAACAAATCTTACGACATCAAAAGACAGCGGCTCACAGTTATTAAAAGAGGAAGTTGATAGCGAAGATATAGCCGATGTAATTAGCGCTTGGACAGGCATACCAGTAGCACGCATGCTACAAAGTGAAAGAGAAAAACTATTGCATTTAGAAGATGAGTTGCACAAACGTGTAATTGGACAAGAAGAAGCAATAGCAAGTATTTCTGATGCTGTTAGAAGAAGCCGTGCAGGATTACAGGACAGTAAAAAACCAATAGGTTCTTTTATTTTCCTTGGAACAACAGGTGTAGGTAAAACCGAATTGGCAAAAGCATTAGCTGAATTTTTGTTCAATAACGATACGGCATTAACGCGTATTGACATGAGTGAATACCAAGAACGACATGCAGTGAGTAGATTAGTTGGAGCGCCTCCAGGATACGTTGGTTATGAAGAAGGCGGACAATTAACCGAAGCAGTTAGAAGAAAACCATACAGCGTTGTGTTACTTGATGAAATTGAAAAAGCACATCCTGATGTGTTCAATATCTTATTGCAAGTGCTAGATGATGGTCGCTTAACCGATAACAAAGGAAGAACAGTGAATTTCAAAAATACAATCATCATTATGACTTCGAACATTGGTTCGCATTTGATACAAGAAAATTTTGAGAATTTAACTGAAGCAAACAGAGATGAAGTGTTGGCGAAAACAAAAAATCAGGTGTACGAGCAATTAAAGAAAAGCATTCGTCCAGAGTTTTTAAATCGTATTGATGAAGTTATTATGTTTGAGCCTTTAACTAGAGAGAACATGAACAAAATTGTAGAGATACAATTAAATTATATAATCAAAAGTTTAGCGGACCAAGAGATACATATGACAGTTACTGAAGAAGCAATCGATTGGTTATCGCAACTAGGATTTGACCCGCAATTTGGTGCACGACCTGTAAAACGTGTAATTCAAAAACAAGTATTAAACGAGTTGTCGAAAGAAATACTTGCTGGCAAAATCAGAAAAGAGGAGCATATTAAATTAGATATGTTTGAGAATAAATTGGTTTTTGTTAATTAGGCGATAAAAAATATCTCTTATACTCTAAATTTTGATTGATTACTTTACTTTTTTAAATGGATACTAGTACTAATAATATCGAATTTATATAATTCATAAACAAAAAACAATTTAAACTATCAACTTAAGAATCTTTCCAATATAATTATCCCAAGTAAAATCGCTTACTGCTTCGTGCGAGTTAATGCAAAGCTTGGGATAATTTGGATTATTAATTATCTCAATTATTAAAGAACTTAAATCATCACTTGGGCCACAGTAGTTCCCAAAATTTATTTGTGAGCCAAAGGTCTCAATAAACTCTGGGTATGGCGTTACAATAACAGGAACGTAATGATACATGGCTTCTATAGAGGCGGAAAAAGAAGCCCATTTTTCAGTGGTGTTTACAAACAATTTTGCCCCGTTTAAAATTTCGTAAAACTTTTTGCGCTGCTTGGTATCGCCTTTATCTAAATAACCATGGTACTGAACAAATGAATGCCGCTCCCCTACTTCATTTGAGCTAATACCAATTACTTGCAAATCAATATTAGTTCCTGAAGTTTTAAGTTTTTCTATTGCTTTTATTAATACATGTAAACCTTCTAAATATTTGATTGCTCCGATAAACACAATAGAGTTTGTTCTTTTAGAAACATCTGCACTCAATTCATCCGAATTGGAGTTAATTACGTTTCCTAAATAATAAATATTCTTATTTGAATACTTTTGCTTCATATAAGCTGCAACCTTGGGAAATAAAACCACCACAGCATCCGCATTTTCTATACAAGTATTTTCTCTGTTCACACTTCTTTTCTCAAAACCATAAGGCTTACGTGCAGCAAAGTAATTTAATTGATGATCGTAAGTCCAATCACCAAACAACAATACAGGTTTATTGGTGTAGGATTTTGAAGAAAAACTAAAGGTTAAGAACACATGCAAATCAGCATTTGAAAATACTTGTACCGCCTTTTTTATCTTACGTTTGGTATCCCAATTATTTAATTTCGAACGATAATAGGTATAAGCACTTTTTTTAAAGAAAAA
>CANJJP010000163.1 GCA_947474485.1 Bacteroidota bacterium
AGTGCTAAAAAAGAAGGAAAGTTTACCATTGGTGCTGCAAGTATTGTTGTTAATGGTGCTAAATTAGAATCCAATGTGATTCCAATTGAGGTTAAAGGTGCAGCACCTCAACAACAAAACAATAATACTAATTCTAACTCTGCAAATGCTTACAATCCTTATGCAAACCAACAAAACACAACTACAACAACTCCACAATATTCTTCCGACAAATCAAGCGATGATGTTTTTATTAGAACATTTGTAACGAAAAAGTCCTGTTATATTGATGAGCAAATTGTTGTTACACAAAAAGTTTATTCTCGTTTAAACTTAAGAGGATTTCAAAACTATAAAATGCCTGGTTACAATGGTTTTTGGAGTCAAAACGAAAATCAAAAGAATAAACAAATCGAATTGGGACAAGAGAACATTGATGGTGTAATGTATTATGTAGCAGAGTTTACAAAGTCGTATCTATTTCCTCAACGATCAGGCCAACTAACCATCGAGCCAATGGAGATTGATTGTATTGTAAGAAAACGTAGCAACAAACAACCTCAAAACATATTCGAACAATTTTTTGGTGGTGGTGGTTATGAAGATGTTGTGGTAAAAGCAAAAAGCAAGGCTATTAACATTGATGTAAAATCATTACCCGAAACAGATAAGCCAGCTAACTTTAGCGGTGCCGTAGGTAATTTTAGTTTAAAAGCAGAGATTTCAAAGGAGAAACTAAAAGCAAATGAAAGCATAAACCTAAAACTAAGTATTGCAGGAAAAGGAAACATTAAAATTACAGATGCTCCTAAAATAACTTTTCCTGATGGTTTTGAAACCTACGACCCAAAAATAACAGAAAGTTACAATGAAGGTGGAAGCTTTAGTGGAACAAAAACTTACGATTATCTTTTAATTCCGCGCAAGCCAGGTGAGTTTGTAATTAAGGATTTAGACTTTAGTTATTTTGATCCTGAGAAAAAAACATACGTTCACGTACCTGCACCCGAGTTTAACATCAGTGTTAGCCCCGATCCAAATGGTTCAAACACAACAGTTGCTGTTGACCCTAGCGTTTCCAAAACAAGTGTAGAAGCAAAAGAGAATGATATTCGTTATTTAAAAACTAAAAATATACAACTAGAAAAAATTGACACTTTCTTTTTCTCATCGTGGAAACATTATTTATTGCTCGGTTTGCCAATACTACTATTTGCAGGTTTTCTTGTAATGCATAACAAAATGCAAAAAATGAATAGTGATGTGGCTGCTGTTAAAGAACGTAAAGCTGCTAAATTAGCTCGTAAACAATTAGTAAAAGCTGAAGTGTTTAAAACACAAAATAATAAAGATGGTTTCTATCAAGAGGTTTCCATTGCTTTAAATAGTTATATCAGTAATAAATTAAACATTCCGGTTGCTGAATTGTCGAAAGAAAATATTGAATTACAATTAAGCAAACGAAGTGTGCCTATAGAAACCATTGGCAAGTTGCTTGCAACGCTTGGTGATTGCGACGTGGCAAGATATGCACCTTCTGCAGTTAGTAACGATATTAATGTAGTTTACAATAACACCGTTGAATTAATAACAAAAATTGAAGATGAAACAAAGGCTTAGTACACTCTTACTTGCTTTATTGCTAGGTTGCTCTGCACATTTATTTGCAGACAACACTGCTTTGCTTTCATCAGCAAAAAAGGCGTACGATAAAGCGGAGTATGAAAACGCAATAAACGATTACAAAAAAATTGTTGCAAGTGGCGAAGTTTCTTCTGAATTATATTACAACCTTGGAAATGCTTACTACAAAAACAATGAAATTGGGAAGGCAATTTACAATTACCAACTAGCACATAAATTAAACCCTTCCGATGAAGATATTAAACACAACTTAACAATAGTAAATAAAAGAACTATAGACCAAATTGAGATTAAAGAAAACTATTTCGCTAAAAATATCGAGTCGGGTATTTTGCACATATTTAGCACAAGCGGCTGGGCATGGTTTAGTATTTTTAGTTTGTTTTTAGGAATGCTCTTTTTCGCGCTATTTAAAATTAGCACACGAATGAGAAAGCTACATTTTTGGCTTGGAAGCTTTAGTGTTCTAATTTGCTTACTATCGTTTATTCTTGGTTCTTTTGCTTTAGATGAAATTACGAGTCACAAAAACGCTATTGTATTAGAAAAAGAAGTTTCTGCTTTAAGTATGCCTGTTGCAGAAAGTAAAGAACAATTTAAATTGCACGAAGGAGCTAAAGTTGCTGTATTAGAAAGCAATAATGATTGGACTTCGATACAATTAGATAATGGAAACGAAGGTTGGATTGAAACAAAAAATTTAGGTTTGTATTAGTCTATTCTTTCTATTAGCGCAACTGCGTAAGCGTTCACACCATTTTCAGAACCAACATAACCCAACCCTTCGTTTGTTGTAGCCTTAATCGAAATATCTTCGACTGAAATTTTCATTATTGGAGCTAACACTTCTTGCATTGCAGTAATGTGTGGATTTATTTTTGGTTGCTCCATACAAAGTGTTGCATCTACATTTCCTATGCGATAGTTTTTGCTTTCTAATAAAGCAACCACTTCTTTTAGTAAGATTTTACTATCAATGTTTTTGTATTTAGAGTCGGTATTTGAAAAATGAAATCCAATGTCTCTTAAATTTGCTGCGCCTAATAATGCATCACATATTGCATGTAACAATACATCTGCATCACTGTGTCCATCAGCGCCTTTATGATGGTCAATTTTAACTCCACCTAACCAAAGTTCTCTGCCTTCAACTAATTGATGCACGTCAAATCCAAATCCTACTTTTATTTTCATTGAAATTATTTTTGAAAATTATCCTAATACATTCATATCCTTGCCCAGCTCTTTAAAAAAAGCTTTCACACGAGTTGCAGTTACTTCATCCCCTGTTGCGCGAATATAAGTATCTGTTAAGGTCATTACGTTTTGGTGATAAAATTTTTTCATTTCATCCACACTCATGTCTTTGGTCCATAAATCAATACGCATGGTATTGTTTTCCTTTTTATCCCACATTGCGAGCATAATACTTCCGCAATCGCCTTTCTCACCCGCTTCTTTGGCTTCCCACTCTAATTTATGAGGCAAATGGTTTTCATCTACCGTTACTGCAAATTTTATTTCTGATGTTGTCATGGTACAAAGATACCTTTTTCGGCAATATTAATTGAAAACTATTTGTTAGGTTTTTTATAGAATATAGTAAATTAGCGCATGCTTTTTTCTCAAGTTCCAGGACAATTAGAAATAAAGAATCGTTTACGCCGTATGGCCGACGATGAGCGTATTCCACATGCTTTATTGTTTTTGGGAAGTGAAGGTGTTGGACATCTAACCACGGCCGTTACATTTGCACAGTACGTATTTTGTATTAATAAAACAGATGGTGAGCCTTGTAATACTTGCCCCGCTTGTCAAAAAGCAAACAAATTAGCTCATCCTGATTTGCATTTTGTTTATCCAATTGCTCTAAGCAAAGAATTAAGAAAAAGTGAACAACTCATTACAGAATTTCGTGAATGCTTTTTGTCCAATCCATTCATGAACCAACAAGACTGGTTTAATGAACTGAATGCTGAAAACAAACAACCGACTATTGCTACTGATGAAAGTAGTAATATCTTAAAAGTACTCAGTTATACAAGTTATGAAGGTGGTTATAAAATTATGATTGTTTGGCAGCCTGAAAAAATGAATGTTGATGCAGCCAATAAACTTTTAAAAATTCTAGAAGAACCGCCTGATAAAACGATTTTTATTTTAGTGTGTAATAGTGCAGAGCAATTGCTTACTACTATTATTTCGCGTACACAGTTAGTTAATTTTGGTATAGCAAGTACCGATGAAATAAGTGCTTTTTTGCAAGAAACAAAAGGATTAAACGCACAAACTGCAGAATATTGCGCAAACCTATCTGAAGGTAGTGTGCGTGAGGCATTGCATATTGCAGGGGAGCAGGATAGTAATACTGCATTGTTAGAGCACTTTCAAGTATTTATGCGTACCGCACTAAAGTTTAATGCTTTAAAAATAAACCCTTGGATTGACCAAACCGCAAGCATGGGAAGAGAAAAACAAAAGTACTTTCTTACATACGGTTTACAGTTACTCCGAGAATGTTTATTGTTGAACAGTGGTGGAGAAAGCCTAGTGCGCGCTCGTAACGAAGAATTAGAGTTCTTAAAAAAGTTCGCATCGTTTGTACACATGGGCAATTACGAGCTTATTGTAGAAGAGTTTAATAAAGCATTTTACCACATAGAAAGAAACGCAAATCCTAAAATTTTGTTTATGGATATGAGTTTAAAAATGAATGAACTACTGAACATAAAAAAGCGATCATAATCCCCTTTTTTCGCGGTTTTTCCCTCTATTTCTAATCTTTACTTTTTCAATCAAATTTTAGTATCTTTGGTTCTTGTATAAATGTAATCATGGGCTGTAGTAGTTGTAGTACAAACGGAAGAGGGAATTATAACGATCCTAACGAGAAGGTAGCGGGTTGCGGAAGTGCAACTGGTACTTGTTCAACGGGAGGCTGCAATAAACTCAATGTTTTCGATTGGCTTTCTAATATGGAGTTGCCTTCGGGTCAAGCTCCTTTTGATATAATAGAAGTTCGTTTTAAAAATTCGCGTAAAGAATTTTTTAAAAATGTAAATAACCTAACTCTTAGTGTTGGCGATGTAATTGCTGTTGAATCCTCTCCGGGGCATGATATTGGCGTTGTTTCGGCAATGGGTGAAGTAGTGCGTTTACAATTAAAGAAAAAGAAGATTGCTTTAGATAGCGAAGAGATTAAAAAAATCTATCGCAAAGCTAAACAAACTGATATTGATAAGTGGCAAGAAGCACAAGAACTTGAAACGCCTACTATGTATAAAGCAAGAACCTTTGCTATACAACATGGTTTGCAAATGAAGATTAGTGATGTTGAATACCAAGGCGATAAAACAAAAGCAATTTTTTATTACACTGCTGATGCACGTGTAGATTTTCGTCAACTAATTAAAACATTAGCAGATGAATTTAAAGTACGTATTGAAATGCGCCAAATTGGTGCGCGACAAGAGGCGAGCCGTTTAGGAGC
>CANJJP010000164.1 GCA_947474485.1 Bacteroidota bacterium
TGCAAATAAAAAATACAGCAACTTAAAATTGGATTACACTTACAACGACGAGAAAGATCCAAACAGGTATTATTACAGAAGCGATCATTATAATTTCGCAAAAAACAATATCCCAGTAATCTTCTATTTTAATGGTGTTCACGAAGATTACCATAAAGAAACAGATGAAGTTTCTAAAATTGATTTTGCTAAAATGGAAAAAATAACGCGCTTAGTTTTTCATACAGCTTGGGACTTGGCGAATAGAACAGAGAGAATTAAGTTGGATAAGAAATAATTATTTCTGGTTCCTAGTTTCTAGTTTTTGGTTTCGCACTATCCTAACCAGTAACTAGAAACCAGAAACAAAAAGGAACATCGTTAAATGAACATACCCCAAAATAAAAAAGTACTTTTCAAAGACCTCGGCACGCTCGATTACAAGGAATGTTGGGATTTTCAGGAAAAACTGTTTAACGAAACGGTGAATCAAAAAATCGCTAATCGTGATTTACCTGAAGTGGATCAAAAGGAAACCATTAATCATTTATTGTTTGTTGAGCACCCACATGTATATACTTTAGGAAAAAGTGGAGATGTATCTCATTTACTCGTGAATGAACAACAACTAGAGGAAAAGGAGGCAACCTATTATAAAATAAACCGTGGTGGTGATATAACCTATCATGGCCCTGGTCAATTGGTTGGTTATCCTATTTTGGACCTCGATAATTTTTTTACCGATATACATAAATATCTCAGACTATTAGAAGAGGCGATTATCCTAACCTTAAACGATTATGGTATAATTGCAGGTAGGAGCATAGGTGAAACTGGAGTTTGGTTAGATGTAGAAAACCCCTTAAAAGCACGGAAAATATGCGCCATGGGCGTGCGTTGCAGTAGATGGGTTACTATGCATGGTTTTGGTTTTAATGTAAATGCAAACCTCGATTATTTCAGTAATATTGTCCCATGCGGAATACAAGATAAGGCAATAACATCCATGCAAAAGGAGCTGGGCAAGGAAGTTGATATTAATCAGGTTAAAGAGAAGATAAAATCCTATTTTAGTGCTTTGTTTGACTGTGAAATTATTGAATAAAATAATCCTTTTCTTATTGTTAGTTGGCAGCTTTAGTTGTCAAACTGAAACAACTGCGGATAAACCTATTTCTTCCACATTAGACTCACTAGTTGATTCAACCGCGCTTATGGTATCAGATTCTGGTGAAGAACTTATTTACCCTATTGATACAGTCGTGCTGCAAGACATTAATGGTGATAAAATAAACGACACTGTTTTCATAAACGAACCATCCATAATTGAAGCTGAGCTTACATGCAGAGATGAGGTTTGTAATACAAAGTTTGTTTTTGCTAACAATACTATTCCTTCATTTTCTCACGAACAAGCATTGGGTGGAGTATTAGCTAACGCAGGTGATTTAGATGATGATGGGATGTGCGAATTGTACTTTGTACCCGATTGGTTTACTAGCAATTGGACAGGTTTAAATATTTATTCTTTAAAACAAAACAAGTGGATTTCTTTTGGGCAAGGTTCCATAAGAAGAGACACTCCCGAAATGGAGAGTGATTTGTATACACCTTATGGTAAGAGAATTATTAAACACAAAGGTTATTTTGAGATGTTAGAAAACGTTATGGATGAAGATGGAAACGAAAAATTAGTTCCGAAAAAGTTTTATTTTAAAAAATAAAAATGAAGTTAGAAGATTTAGTAAATACAGGTGAAGGTGTTATTGTTGCTGTTGTTCCTGATGGAGAAGTAGGAGATAGAGAGTGGAATGTCTTTATCATAAACAATAAAAATGAAGAAATTACCAATGTAATGATTTCATCTAATGGTTATGGAGAAATAGAAAATAAAAAACTACAAACATCCACTTTGCGTTGGTTCTTCGATAAATTAGAGCCATCCTCTTCGGCAATGATAGAGCCTATTATGGAAGAGGTGTTTGGTTTAAATAACGAATACTGGGTAAGTTATTTTGCAACAGGTGGTATGTACGATAAAAAATTTGTGTTCCTACCTGAAACAATATTAGAAGAAAATTTAGTTACCATCCCAGTGATAAACAAAAAAGGAGTAATGATTAAATAATATAGAATTATGCAAACATCAAAAAACATTAACATCGTTGGAGCAGGTTTAGTTGGCTCATTATTATCAATATATTTAGCTAAGCGTGGGCATAAAGTAAACGTTTACGAGCGCCGACCTGATATGCGTAAAATAAGTATGTCGGCTGGTAGATCCATTAACCTTGCATTAAGCGATAGAGGTTGGAGAGGTTTAGAAGCAGTTGGCATCGCAGATGAAATTAAAAAAATTGCTATTCCAATGTATGGCCGTCAAATTCATAATAAAGATGGTTCTCAAGTTTATCAGCCTTATGGAAAAGAAGACCAAGCAATTTACTCAGTTTCTCGCGGGGAAATAAACATGCGATTAATGGATTTGGCTGAACAACAACCAAACGTAAAAATACATTTTGATGTGCGTTGCACAAGTGTTGATAGAGCATCATTAACTGCTAATTTCGAAAACAACACAACGCATCAACACACTTCTTCAAAAAGTGATTTGTTGTTTGGTGCTGATGGAGCCTTTGCTTCATCTCGTTTAAATTTGCAACTTTCAAGCGATCGTTTCGAATACAATCAACATTATATCTCTGCAGGCTATAAAGAATTAATTATTCCTCCTGGGCCAAACGGAGAGTTTTTATTAGAGAAAAATGCGTTACACATTTGGCCTCGTGGAAGTTTTATGATGATTGCATTACCTAACATGGATGGTAATTTTACATGCACATTGTTTTTACCTTTCGAAGGTAAAAAATCATTTGCAAATCTTACAACACGCGAACAAGTACAGAAATTCTTTGATGAAGAATTTTCATCTGCTGTTCCTTTAATGCCAACCTTATTAGAGGACTTCTTTGCAAATCCAACCTCTTCATTAGTTACAGTAAAATGTTTCCCTTGGACATTTGATCATAAGATTGCTTTAATAGGCGATGCTGCTCATGCTATTGTTCCTTTCTTCGGACAAGGAATGAACTGTGGTTTTGAAGATTGTGTTGTATTAAACGGGTTGTTAGATAAGCATGGTGATAATTGGCCAGCCATTATGGACGAATACCAAACGCTTCGTAAGCCTGATGGAGACGCAATTGCAGATATGGCCATTGCAAACTTTATAGAAATGCGTGATAAAACCGCAGACAAAAAATTCTTATTACAGAAAAAGATTGAAGCGCGTTTTGCAGCTAAATATCCAGAAAAGTGGATTCCGTTTTATACAATGGTAACTTACAGTCCAGATATTAGATACAGCACTGCTTTAAAAGAAGGCCAACGTCAGCAAGCGATTATGGATAAAGTAATGGCTACTCCTGATATTGAAAATAAATGGGAAACAGAAGAGGTGGAGAAATTGATTTTAAATGAAATTCAATAAAGATTCAACACAGAGTCCGCAGAGAATACAGAGATGCACAGAGTTAAAATTATACGCTGTGAAACTCAAAAAACTCGGTATCCTCTGTGTTAAAACAAAAATTATATGCAACATCAAAACACATTAGCTTACGCACAAGAATTAGATAATAAAGATGAGTTAAAATCATTTCGTGGAAAATTTCATATCCCACAACATAACGGAAGTGATATGGTTTATTTTACTGGTAATTCCTTGGGTTTGCAGCCTGTTACAACTGAATCTTACATTCAACAAGAATTAAATGATTGGAAACAATTTGGTGTTGAAGGACATTTTCTCGCAAAGAATCCATGGTTCTCTTATCATGAGATTTTAACGGAACAATCTGCAAAGCTTGTTGGTGGTTTACCTTCAGAGGTTGTGATGATGAATCAACTTACAGTGAATTTACATTTACTGATGGTTTCATTTTATCGCCCTACAAAACAACGTTACAAAATTTTGTGTGAAGCAAAAGCTTTTCCAAGCGACCAATATGCATTGCAAACACAAGCGCAATTTCATGGCTTTGCGCCTGATGATGCTATTATTGAAGTAGAACCACGCGCTGGAGAATATGCAATTCGTTCGGAAGATATTTTAGCTGCAATTGAAAAACATAAAGATGAATTGGCATTGGTAATGTTTAGCGGAGTAAATTATTTTACGGGACAAGTGTTTGATATGAAAACAATAACTGCTAATGCACAAAAGCACGGCATTGTTGTAGGTTTTGATTTAGCTCATGCAACAGGTAATATTGATTTGCATTTGCATGAGTGGGGTGTTGATTTTGCATGTTGGTGCAGTTATAAATATTTAAATAGTGGCCCTGGAAGTGTTGCTGGCGCATTTGTTCATGAGAAACATCACAAAAACATATCGCTTCCAATTTTTGCAGGTTGGTGGGGCACAGATAAAACTTCACGCTTTAAAATGGAGAAAACTTTTGTTCCAATTCACGGTGCAGAAAGATGGCAATTAAGTAATGCCCCAATTTTATCTATGGCGGCTTGTAAAGCAGCATTAGATGTTATTACTGAGGCAGGCTTCGAAAAAATGAGAAAGAAAAGCGCCTTGCTATTATCTTATTTAGAATTCTTAGTTACTGAAATTAACACCACTCAACCTGAAGGCAAAAAATTTGAATTCCTTACTCCAAAAGAAGATTCAGTTTATGTTCCTAAGGGAATTCAACCGGGTTGCCAGTTTTCGATAATTGCCCATGGAAGAGGCAAAGAACTATTTAATGCTTTGGTAAAAGAAGGTGTTGTTCCCGATTGGAGAGAGCCAAACGTTATTCGTTTAGCACCAGTGCCTTTGTACAACTCATTTGAGGATTTATATAAGTTTTATGTGATACTAAAAGAACTGACTCAATAGTTTTTCTAAATCGAATTAATTTTGTAAGTTTGGTATTAAATTAAAAACAATTGAGAACAAATTTATTATTATTTTTCTTCTTTAGTTTGTTTGCCTTCAATTTTAATGCGCAAACTGATTTATGTAATGGAGCTGCCCCATTTTGTACGGGTACTACATATAATTTTCCGGCACCAGTAAGTGGCACTGAAGCAGAGGTTGGACCTGATTATGGATGTTTAGGCTCACAACCAA
>CANJJP010000165.1 GCA_947474485.1 Bacteroidota bacterium
AAATATTTCATTTTATTACTATATTTGCTCTTCTTATTTTAAAATTATGAGTAATTCTCCTACTGGATTTGGTATTGCAAAAGAAAACTATAAAATTCTTTTAGTTGGCCTAGCACTTATTGTACTTGGTTATATCTTAATGATTGGAGGAGGTAGTGATGACCCAAATGTATTTAATCCTGAAATATTCAGTACTCAACGCATTACTATTGCACCTGTTACTTGCCTTGCAGGTTTCGTTGTTATCGTTGTTGCAATTATGCGTAGACCTAAATCTAAAGACGAAGCTTCTAAGTAATGAATTATTTTGAGGCAATTGTTTTAGCTATTATCGAAGGGCTAACAGAATTTCTCCCAGTTTCTTCTACCGGACACATGATAATAGGCTCATCTATCATGGGCATAGCATCAAATAAATTCGTTAAACTTTTTACTATCTGTATTCAATTAGGCGCTATACTTTCGGTATTGGTTCTTTATTACAAACGTTTTTTAAAGTCGGTAGATTTTTACATTAAGCTTGTAATTGCTTTTATTCCTGCAGCTATTTTAGGAAAATTATTAAGCGATTACATTGATGCATTGCTTGAAACACCATTAGGAGTAGCCATTTCATTATTACTTGGTGGGGTTATTTTATTGTTTGTAGATAAATGGTTTAATAAAAATGAAGTTGATGATGTAGATAAAATTAGCAAACCAAATGCATTTAAAATTGGATTGTTCCAATGTATTGCAATGATACCAGGAGTTTCGAGAAGCGGGGCAAGTATTGTAGGTGGTATGAGTTTAGGTTTATCTAGAAAAGTAGCTGCGGAATTCTCTTTCTTTTTAGCGGTACCAACAATGTTTGCAGCAACTGCTTATAAAGTATACAAATACACCAAAGAATTTGGAGTGCCTACAGGCGAAGAAATTAAATTACTTGCAGTAGGTAATTTAGTTGCATTTATTGTTGGGCTATTAGCTATTAAAACCTTCATCGGTTTCTTAAACAAGAATGGTTTCAAGGTTTTTGGCTGGTATCGTATTGCAATTGGCGCCTTTATTATTACACTTTATTTAACAGGTCATAACCTTTCTATCATTTAATTTTCATTGAACCTGTTAGAATATATCTCCGATCCTAATCGTGATTTTGCTACGGGTGAAGTTATCCTGGTTGATAAACCTTTAACTTGGACTTCTTTCAATGCTGTAAATAAAATTAAGCACAGCATTAAAAATCATCCTTCCTTTACAAAAGATGGAGTAAAACTTAAAGCAAGAGTTGGGCATGCTGGAACACTTGATCCTCTAGCAACTGGGCTACTCATTATTTGTACCGGAAAAAAAACAAAAGAGATTGAGAATTATCAAGGAATGAAAAAAGTGTACACTGGAACTTTTTTTATTGGCGCTACTACTCCTTGTTTTGATTTAGAAAAAGAAGTAGATGCTACTTTTCCAACAGAGCATATTACTAAGGAATTAATTTTAGAAACAGTTAAAACATTTGTTGGAGAGCAACAACAAACGCCACCATTATTTTCAGCTATTAAAGTTAAAGGACAAAGAGCCTATAATATTGCACGAGCTGGAAATGACGTAGAATTAAAATCTCGAAGTATTACTATCGAATCCTTCGAAATAACAAAAATTGAAATGCCCAGCGTTTCATTTAAGATTACTTGCAGTAAAGGAACTTACATCCGTTCCATTGCAAGAGATTTGGGAATTGCGTTAAACTCTGGTGCTCACCTTACTTCATTAAGAAGAGAGAAGATTGGAGATTTTGATATAGAAAATGCGATTGACATGCCTGCAAAGTCAAACAAGTTGGACTAAAAACTGTTTAATTTTCATTAATTTAACTTGCAGATATACCTTAAATGTGGTATTTTTGTCGGATATTTGGATTTAATCTAAATAAGCATAAAGAAGAAAACACCCTATTTTTAAAACATACAGCCATGATTACAGTTTCTGAAACAGCAAGAGAACATGCAATTAAAATATTGCAAGAAGAAAATCGTCCTGCCGACTCATTTATTAGAGTTGGAGTTGAAGGTGGAGGATGCTCGGGACTTAGTTACAAATTAGAGTTTGATAACGTATCTAAAGAAGGAGATCAAGTTTTTGAAGACAATGGAGTTAAAATTGTTTGCGACAAAAAGAGCTTTTTATACTTAGTAGGTACGCAATTAGATTACAGCGGGGGTATTAACGGTAAAGGTTTTTCGTTTAATAATCCAAACGCATCTCGCACATGCGGATGTGGCGAATCATTTTCAGTTTAAATTTTAGAAGTGGCCAAATTAATTTTACATACTGAAGCAAATCTTGATGCAATTACCGAACGTAGATTGCAAGAAAACTTTTCTCTTTCACCAAAAGAAAGAATGAAAAAAGCGTATTTATTGATGGCTATCTCAGCAAAATTAAAAAACGGTGTATTAAAAGAGCCACAGGGTCTTGGTGTAATATTAAAGAAGAGGAAATGAATTTATTTGAAGAAGAAATAGAGCGCTTTTTATTACTGCTAAGAAAACATAATGTTCATTTTTTGTTGGTTGGTGGCTTGGCTGTAAATTTTCATGGTTACTCTAGAACAACTGGCGATGTTGATTTGTGGCTCGATGAAACAGAATCAAACAGGATAAAATTAGTTGCTGCTTTAAAAGAATATGACATAGAAGGTGCAGATGTATTCCTTAAACACCCTTTAATTGCAGGATTTTCAGAATTACTATTGGATAATGGAATTTATGTTGACTTCATGTCTGATTTACAATTTTTAAAACAAGAACAATTTAATGAATGTTTTGTATTAGCAGAATATTACAACATAAACGAAAACGAAAAAATACCAGTACTTCATATCAATAAATTAATTGAAGAAAAGAAAAAATCATCGCGACCAAAAGATATTGATGATGCAGAACACTTAATAAAATTAGTTAGAAAATAATACAATGGCAGCAGAGCAAGACGAAGCATTAGAGCAACACATCAACTCCGAATACAAGTGGGGATTTACCACGGATATCGAATCAGACACTTTTAAAAAAGGACTGAACGAAGAAGTAATAAAACTACTCTCTCATAAAAAAAACGAACCAGAATGGCTTTTAGAATATCGCTTAAAAGCATATCGCTATTGGCTTACAATGAAAGCACCTGATAATTGGGCATATTTTCAATATCCTAAAATGGATTTTCAAGATGTATCTTACTACTCTGCACCTAAAGTAAAACCTACCTTAAATAGCTTAGATGAAGTAGATCCTGAATTAATAAAAACATTTGAAAAGCTGGGCATTTCATTAGAAGAACAAAAACGTTTAACTGGAGTATCTTCAAACATAGCAGTTGATGCAGTGTTCGATAGTGTATCTGTTAAAACAACGTTTAGAGAAACATTAGCTGAAAAAGGAATTATTTTCTGTTCTTTCAGTGAAGCTGTTCATGAGTATCCTGAGCTAATAAAAAAATACATGGGAATGGTTGTTCCGTTTACCGATAATTATTACACAGCTTTAAACAGTGCCGTATTTAGTGATGGCTCATTTTGTTACATTCCAAAAGGCGTTCGTTGTCCAATGGAATTATCAACTTACTTCCGTATCAACTCATCTGGCACCGGGCAATTTGAAAGAACATTAATTGTTGCTGACGAAGAATCATACGTGAGTTATTTAGAAGGCTGTACTGCGCCACAACGCGACGAAAATCAATTACACGCTGCAGTTGTAGAAATTATTGCTTACAAAAACGCTGAAGTAAAATACAGCACCGTACAAAATTGGTATCCTGGAGATAAAGATGGAAAAGGTGGCATTTATAATTTCGTGACTAAACGTGGCTTGTGTGTGGGTGATTATAGTAAAATTAGCTGGACCCAAGTAGAAACTGGTTCCGCAATTACATGGAAATATCCATCAGTAATACTAAAGGGAGATAATAGTGTTGGTGAATTTTACTCAGTTGCCGTTACAAACAATCACCAACAAGCTGACACGGGAACAAAAATGATTCATGTTGGTAAGAATACTAAATCAACAATAATCTCAAAAGGGATTTCGGCAGGTGTTAGTAACAACTCATATAGAGGTTTAGTACAAATTAGAAAAGGAGCAATCAATGCTCGTAATTTTTCTCAATGTGATAGCTTACTAATGGGCGACAAATGCGGAGCACATACTTTTCCTTATATCGAAATAAAAGATAAAACAGCTATTGTTGAGCATGAAGCAACTACTTCAAAAATTGGTGAAGACCAATTATTCTATTGCAATCAACGTGGAATAAGCACAGAGAAAGCAATTGGATTAATTGTAAATGGATATTGCAGAGAAGTATTAAATAAACTCCCAATGGAATTTGCTATTGAAGCACAAAAGCTTTTAGCAATAAGTTTAGAAGGAAGCGTAGGATAAAAAACTGAATTATAAATTTTGAATTAATATAAAATGATTACAATAAAAAACTTACACGCCAACATCGAAGGCAAAGAAATATTAAAAGGAATTAATCTAGAGATTAAAGCAGGAGAAGTACATGCTATCATGGGGCCAAATGGTTCTGGGAAATCAACTCTTTCGAGCGTATTAGCTGGAAGATCGGATTATGAAGTAACTGAAGGTGAAGTTTGGTTTAACGGGAAAAACCTATTAGAACTATCAGCTGAAGATCGTGCACGCGAAGGACTTTTCTTGGCTTTCCAATATCCTATTGAAATCCCAGGTGTAAGCAATGTTAACTTCTTAAAAACAGCTATTAACGAAATTCGTGAGTACAAAGGTCAAGAAGCAATAGAAGCAAAAGATTTTCTTGCATTAGTAAAAGAAAAGCAAAAATTGGTTGAGCTTGATGGCAAGTTAACGAACCGCAGTGTAAACGAAGGTTTTAGTGGAGGAGAGAAAAAAAGAAATGAAATTTTTCAAATGGCCATGCTAAATCCAAAGTTTGCAATACTTGATGAAACTGATTCAGGATTAGACATTGATGCATTACGTATTGTTGCAAATGGAGTAAACACAATAAAAACAAAAGAAAATGCGTTTTTAGTAATTACTCATTACCAACGTTTATTAGATTATATCGT
>CANJJP010000166.1 GCA_947474485.1 Bacteroidota bacterium
AAGAAACTACTACAGGTGTTCACCGTTTACATGAGCGTATGAAAAACGGAACTTTATTAGTTCCTGCTATCAACATTAACGACTCAGTTACTAAATCTAAATTTGATAACAAATACGGTTGCCGTGAGTCGTTAGTGGATGCGATTCGTCGTGCAACTGATGTTATGATGGCAGGTAAAGTTGCTGTTGTTGCAGGTTATGGTGATGTTGGAAAAGGTTCAGCTTTATCATTATCTTCTCAAGGTGTACGTGTAATTGTTACTGAAATTGATCCAATTTGTGCGTTACAAGCTGCAATGGATGGTTACCAGGTACAAAAGATGGATACTGTTGTAGGTATTGCTGACATTATTGTAACTACTACAGGTAACAAAGATATCGTTGTTGGTCGTCACTTCGAAAAAATGAAACATGGTGCTATCGTTTGTAATATCGGACATTTCGACACTGAAATTGATATGGCTTGGTTAAACAAAACTTACGGAGCTTCTAAAGATACTATCAAACCACAAGTTGATAAATACACAATCAACGGAAAAGATATTATTGTATTAGCTGAAGGACGTTTAGTAAACTTAGGTTGTGCTACAGGTCACCCAAGTTTTGTAATGAGTAATTCATTTACAAATCAAACTTTAGCTCAATTAGAATTATGGACAAACACAGCAGCTTACGAAAAGCAAGTTTATGTGTTACCAAAAATTTTAGATGAGAAAGTTGCTCGTTTACACTTAGCTAAAATTGGTGTTGAGTTAGATACATTAAACGAAGATCAAGCTGATTATATTGGTGTAAAAGTAGCAGGTCCATTTAAAGGAGATGCTTACAGATACTAAAATATAATTTGAAGATTTGAAAATGTTTTGATTTGAAAATTGAAATATTTTTAATGAAATAAAAAATCCCCAAGTGAGAAATTGCTTGGGGATTTTTTGTTTATATCTATCTTAATTCCAATACTTCACTCCTATCTCTTAATAATTGAATGTATTTTTCTTTGAATTCATCATTCAAAAAACTAACATTAGTAAACTCCTAGTATTGGGTTAAGAGCGAACTGTATTTTGAAAATATATTTTCAACAATTGCTTTTGCGCAAAATTATTACTTATATCAAGATATATAGTTGTTGTAAATAAAAAATCGGGGTATAAAATAATAAAACAATAAACTACTATTCTTTATTACTAGATTTAACAAAATTATTTTAAAAGCTAAATCGTAACATAAACACTGCATTATTGTTCAAAGCATTTTTTTATTTAACGTATCATTTTATTTAGCGTAAACTTTCCAAAACAAAAAAATAACACTAACTTTACATTTATAATTTTGAAGGCAGATATGAAGCGATTTTTTTTACTATTCTTTCTTACTAGTTTTTATTTTAAATTAACTGCTCAATGGAATACAAACACCTCTGTTAATACTCCGATTAGTGTTAATACAAATTCGCAAAAAGAAATACATGCGGTTTCTGATACAAAAGGCGGGGCTATTTTGGTGTGGGAAGACTCTCGGAATACTCTTACCAATTCAACAGACATATATGTGCAACGAATAGATAGCAACGGATATACAAAATGGGCAACTAACGGAGTTGTAATCTGCGCAAATGCCGCGCTTCAACAATCAGCTTCTATAGTAGAAGATGGAAATGGAGGTGCAATTATTACCTGGGAAGATTTTCGTGCTGGAAATTTTGATATTTACGCTCAACATATAGATTCCATGGGTAATTCATTATGGACTGCAAATGGATTAGTAATATGTAATAAAATAAATACTGCCCAAAAAAGTCCGAAAATAATTGGAGATAATAGTGGTGGAGCAATTATTGTATGGGAAGACTCACTAAATCTATATTTCGACGTGTATGCTCAAAAAATAAATGCGAATGGCACAGTTGCTTGGAGTGCAAATGGCGTTGCAGCATGCACGGCTGTTAACACACAAATCAACCCGAAAATTGATACAGATGGAGCAGGAGGAGCTATAATCACGTGGCAAGACAGAAGAAACAATGTTGATTATGATGTTTATGCTCAACGATTGAATTCAAGTGGAATTGCCCAGTGGACCGCAAATGGAGTTGTAATATGCTCAACTACAAGCACACAAAGTAATCCACGTATTGAACCAGACGGATTAGGAGGGGCCATTATTGGCTGGGTAGATAAACGAAATGGCATAGATAATAATATTTATGCCCAGCGTATTAATTCAAGCGGAACAGTTCAATGGACAGCAAACGGAATTAATATATGTAATGCTGCTGCAAATCAAAGTGCCCTTGATATTAAGTATGCAGGTGCAAACGGTGTTTTTTTTACTTGGAAAGATCAACGAAATGGCAGTTATGATATATATGCCCAGCTATTAGATTTATCCGGACTTGTACAACTTCCAACCAATGGAATAAAATTATCGTCTTCATTAAAATCAATAAATCCAAATAATGTTGCAGATGATGCTGGAGGAGTAATTACTGTTTGGCAAGATTCAACAATAAGCGGATGGAATATTATGGCTCAAAAACTAAATAGTACAGGAACAACTCAGTGGGCTACAAATGGCGCTATTGTTTCAAATGCAACTGATGATCAAATTAATGCTACTAACGTGTCGGATGGGACAGGAGGAGCTGTTTTTGTTTGGGAAGATCATAGAAATACGCTTGATTATGATATTTACGCAGGTAATTTATATACTAATGGAACAACAACAGGAATAACAGAAACACTAAATGAAGTAGAAGTAATTACCTATCCTAATCCTGCAAAAGATTTTATTTCCTTTAGTATTAATAACAAAACCAATTCTGCAAAAATAATTACATTATTCAATTCAATAGGTAAAACGATAAAGAAGATTGAAACCACCGAAAATAGCATTGCCATAAGTCTTTCAGAATACGAATCGGGTATTTATTTCTACACTATTAAATTAACCAACAATCTTTATTCTAAAGGAAATTTTGTGCTATCGAAATAATTATACAAATCAATTCATTACCCACTATAAATAAAATGACTAAAAACTATTATATACTCATCGTCCTAACACTATTAAGTGTTGGAACATACGCCCAAAGCAAGAAAGAAGTCAAAAAAAATGGAATCAAATCCTGCATGATAATAGATACCGAAAACGGGAAAACAACTACTGATAAAAAAACTTTATTTGAAAAAAATGGAGAGGTAAGCGAAGAAACTGAATACGATAAAAACGGCGGTATTAAAGTCATTCACAAATACAAATACAATAAAGACGGAGATGAAATTGAGGAAGAGGAGTACAACGATGCAAACAAATTAGTAGAGAAAAAAACAACCAAATACAACTCCTTCAACGAAAAAAGCGAGGAAGTTTTTTATGATGGAAACGGTAAACTAATAAAAACAAATATCTACACTTACGACTCAAAAGGACTTAAAATTGAGCGCAAAACCCTTGATGCAATTGGTAAAACAATTGGTGTGCGAAAATTTTCATATACTTTTGCGAAATGACAAACACCTTAGCTGTTTTAAATAAATTTGACTCCATTACCCTAAAAGAAATGGACAATGTAAAACTGATGAATCGTACAGATACTAAGTTTACATTTAACATTGCGCAATTTGAAAAAGCATTGGATATTGTTTTAAACGATTACCGTATCTTAGAAGTGGAAGGGAAAAGAGTAAGCAGATACAAAACACTTTATTACGATACTCTAGGACTTAACCTGTATTCTAAACATCACAACGGACAATTAAATCGATATAAAATAAGGCACCGCACTTATGTTGAATCTAACATCGGTTTTTTAGAAGTGAAGTTTAAAAACAACAAAGGACGAACTATTAAAAGCCGTATTAAACAAGCAGAAACTACCGAAACATGGAATGGCGATGCGAAAACATTTTTAGATAAAATGCTTCCTTTTGAGCCACAAACGCTCGTTCCAGTAATTTGGGTAAATTATAGTCGCTTAACTTTAGTAAATAAAAATAGCGCAGAACGTCTTACTATTGATTTAGATTTACAATTTGTTAATGGGAAAAAAACAGAAAATCTTTCATCATTGGTAATTGCCGAAGTAAAACAAGAAAGTAAAAAAAACTCTCCATTTTTAAAAGCCATGAAACAATTACATGTCAGAGAGGGTTCTATTAGCAAATATTGTATGGGAATTGCATTAACGAGTGAAGGTATTAAAAAAAACAATTTCAAAGAAAAACTAAACAATATAAAAAACATAATAAATGACAACTCTATTACAAATAGCTAACGAAACAGCAAGTGCACAAGGCGCAGAGGCCTTAACAAAAATAGCATCAAAGATGGGCTTTCGTTTATTGATTGATGTTGCGGCAGTGTTTTGCTTAATACGAATTATCTACTACCCCATTTACAAACACCGCGATTTATTTTTCACGTATTTTATTTTTAACCTCATTATCTTTTTAGTTTCGTTTTTGCTAAACAAAGTAGATTTATCAATGGGTGCAGCCTTTGGTTTATTTGCTGTATTTAGTATGCTCCGCTATCGTACCGAAGATATTTCTATTAAAGACATGACGTATTTGTTTTTAGTAATTGCAATAGGATTAGTTTCTGCCGTTACTAAAATTAAAGATGCAGAAGATTCCTACGAATATATTTTCTTGGCGGGCATTAATGCAATTATTTTATTAATTACCTACTTGCTCGAAAGCAGTGTATTAATGAAAAAAGAAACCGTAAAAGTAATTATTTATGAAAACATTGAATTAGTAAAAGCAGATAAAAAAGAAGAATTATTAGCAGACATTAAACAACGCACTGGGCTCAACGTTCATCGATTTTCAATTCAAAAATTCGATTTCTTAAAAGATGCAGCACAAATTAAAATTTATTACCATGAATAAAACAATTAAAACAAAACTATTTTTATTATCAATTGCAACTATTGCCTCTATTGGTTTTCTGTCGTGCAAAAAACCAGCCGGAGAAGGTGGGCGTGCAACTATTAAAGGGAAAATTTACATGCAAAACTACAACAGTACTTTTACTGTTATAATTGATGAAAATTATGCCGCAGGAGAAA
>CANJJP010000167.1 GCA_947474485.1 Bacteroidota bacterium
AAAATTGATTTTATGCTCGACCTCATGAATAATTTTGGTAAGCAGGAAAAATCGACTATGAATTATGTTAACGGCGAATATTCGCAGCGTGATTCCTTGTTAAGTAATAATTTTAGTAATAGCAGAAATACCATTAGACCAGGTTTACGTTTTGTTTATGAAACAAAAAAAGTAAGGTTTGCAATTGGTTCTAGAGTTAGAAATGTGCAAGTGAAAAATGAGAATATGATTACTAATCAAGCAATCAAACAAAATGTAACCAACGTATTGCCCTTTCTTTCATACAGGTATAAATTTAGTGATAATAAAAATTATAGTTTTGCTTATTATACTGTATCAAATTTACCTACTATTAATCAATTACAACCAATTTATAACAATACAAATCCCAACAGTATAGTAATTGGAAACCCATCATTATTACCATCATATACTCACCATTTTGAGAACAATTTTTACTCATTTAAACCTATTAGTGGTTTTAGTATGTGGTCTGGTATCAGTGGTGATTATACAAATAATTCAATTAGTACGTCCTCACTATTTGATACTTACGGGCGTACAACTTCACAAAGTGTTAATGTTGATGGAAATCACGATATATATGGTTGGCTGGGCATGTCTATTCCTTTATTTAAGAAATTAATAAAAATTGACCCTAACTTCAATGCCAATTATTCTTATCAAACTAACTTTGTAAACTTTCAAAAAAACATAACAATTAATAAGCAACTTACTAGTTCTATTGAAATTGAACTGGCTACTGAAAATATCACTGTTACTTTAGGTACCGATTTCGAATACAATTCCCCAAAAACTACATTAAATAACGAAACAAACAAACCATACACTACTCAACATGTTGGTTTTGAATTTTCGTGGCAAATGCCAAAAGGATTTACATTAGAAACAGATGGCCTTTATACAATTAATAGTAAACGAAGCGATGGATATAATCTTAATTTTCTTACTTGGAATGCAAGTGCAGGAAAGAAATTTTTGAAAAACGAAAATTTAATTGTTTCATTAATAGCAAAGGATATATTAAATCAAAACATTAGCGCCGGAAGATCGGTTTCTTCAAATGTTATAACAGATAGTAAAACAACAATCATTAAGCGTTATTTTTTATTGCAGCTAACTTATAAATTCAATAGTACTAAAACAAAGGAGGAAGAGAATGATTGGGGTATGTAAATACATTAAGACCTTTCTTTTTTGTGTGCTTATGTTAAGTGGACTTTTCATTTCTGCGCAAATTAAAGCGGGTAAGATTGTTTATGAACGTAAAACAAATTTGTATAAAAAATTTAAGGGCGATGATGTAAAAGAGTGGCTGAAAGAATCAGACAAAAATAAAGTCGATGTTTTTGAATTGTACTTTAATGATTCACTCTCTGTATTTAAACCACAGGAAAGCGACTTAAAAGAAACAATGAGTTGGGCAACTAGTAAAAATCAAGTGTATCAAAATAGTAAAACTAAACAACGTATTACAGTAAAAACAATTTGGGGCGAGGAATTAATTGTGCAAGATTCACTCTATAAACGTACTTGGAAAATTACTGAAAGCACAAGAAAAATAGCAGGCTACGAATGCAGAAAAGCAATTTGGCAAGCAAATGATAGCACGCGTTTATACGCTTGGTATTGTAATGAAATTGAACCAAGCATTGGACCCGAAAGTTTTATTGGGTTGCCAGGTGCAATCCTAGGTTTAGCAACCGAAGATGGCGGTGTAATTTATTTTGCTAAATCGGTTACTGTTGAATCAGCACCAACCGAAAAACTTTTACTAAAAAAAACAAAGACAAAGATCTATGTTAGCGATGAACTAAAAAAACGACTTGAAAAAGATTTTGGGAAAGAGAAGTGGGGCAAGAGTATGATCCGCGAACATTTCGGTATTTGGTAATCAAACTTTTTTATCGGAAATTTGTGCCGTGAAAAAACAGCTTGTCTTCATAATTAATCTTTTCATTTTCTCCTCTACTTTCGGACAAGTTGTAAATGTGGAATCAAAGCGTTTCTTAAATGATACTAACGGCTTTGTTGGTAAAATTGACTTTAATTTTCAAATCACACAAAACACGCAGCAAATAATTAACTTCGGGAACAATGTGCATTTGCAATACCAAAAAGACAGAAGTAGGTTTTTATTATTGAGCGATATTAATTTTGTAAAAGCTGGTCCGACTAATTTCGTAAACGGAGGCTTCCAGCACTTTCGTTACAATTACAAAATAAAGAACAGATTAACCTGGGAAGCATTTGTTCAATCTCAATACAATCCTATTTTGCGTTTAGATTTGCGTTTACTTGCTGGGACAGGTCCGCGATTAAAAATTGTAAAAAACAAAACCATACGGCTTTATTTGGCCGCACTTTATATGTATGAGCATGAAAGAATTTCGGGAGAAACCAATCAGTATAACACGCATCGATTAAGTTCGTATGCCACCTTTTCTTTAAACATAGGGGAGAATGCAGATTTTACCAGCACTACATTTTATCAGCCCAACGTCCAAAACTTTAATGATTACCGAATTGCAAACGATAGTTCGTTTGAATTAGTAATAAGCAAAAAACTAAACTTTAGAACAGGCTTTAATTTATTGTACGATACTCGCCAACCAATCGGTATACCTAATTTGGTTTATACCCTTAGAAACGGATTAAGTTATAAGTTTTAGAACTCATCTTAAGTTTATATCTTCGCATAATCATATGAAAAAGCTAGCTAACGAAGAATTAAACAGAAAAACGATTGATGAATTTAAACAAGCAAAAAAACTCCCGATTGTTTTGGTGCTTGATAATATACGCAGTTTAAATAATGTTGGCTCTGCCTTTAGAACTGCTGATTCATTTTTATTAGAAGCCGTTCATTTGTGCGGCGTTACAGGTACACCACCAAATCCCGAAATTCAAAAAACAGCACTCGGGGCAACCGAAACGATGAGCTGGAAAAAACATGCCACTACACTTGAATGTGTTATCGAATTAAAAAAGCAGGGGTATACCATTTGTTCTGCAGAACAAGCCGAGCATTCGGTTATGCTTAACGAATTTAAAGTTGATAAGGATAAAAAGTACGCGTTAGTTTTTGGTAATGAAGTTTATGGCGTTGAACAAACAGTAATTGATAAAAGCGATTACGTCATCGAAATTCCTCAATACGGAAGTAAACATTCACTAAACGTGGCAGTAAGCATTGGTATTGTTTCTTGGGAATTTACGAAACAATTTAAGCACTAATTTTATTTACAAAATATCTTTTTGCAACAGGTAAAAAGGTTTCTTGTAAAGGAATGTTTAAGCCACAATCAACTGCATAAACCGCAGGGTTTCTCAATTCATTGTGTTTTTGTATTAAATCACTCTTTATATTTTCGTAGGATGAGGTAATGGTGCTTACGTAATGTTCAATCTCATTCAGATACAAACCTCTGTAGCTTTTTTCGGATGTAGTAAAAAGTGTAAGTTGGTATTGATAAGCATATACATACTTTTCATCAGCGCAATGTAAAAGCAAATAACCTTCGTCATGTTTTAGCGGTGAAATGCCAATACTTTTAAATGAAAAATGCTCTTCAACTAAATCATAAATTGTTTTTCCATCTTGTATTTTTTGAGCTAACAAAGGCATCGCGAAATCGATAATATTATTGATAGTTTCTAAAAGCTCATTATCTAAGTCCGGTTTTTTATATTGTATCTTTCCATTGCTAAAATCAAAACCTTTTAATTCTTTTGGAGCTTGATTAATTAAGTCTTCTTGATGCTTTTTTATCAAGAGTAGATTTTTGTAATGCTCAATTAAATCGCCTAAATAGGGATAAATTTTAGCGGCTTTATAGCTCTCTTTTACTTCTTGTAAATAAGCCAAAAGCACATATTGTTTAAGTTCTAAGTCAATATGTTGTTCTGTTAACCAATCTTTACTTAATTTACTCATAATAACAAGATTAATTCTTATTTTTATACCTTTAAAACAATAAAAAGTTGCGAATCGGTTTAAAAAGATTGGCACAATTTTGTGTTAGGAACGAAGAATAAAAACATATAAAGAAATGAAAATGAACAAAACACTTGTTATCCTCACTGCTATTACCATTGGAGTCTTTACTTCATGCGTACCAGGTAAAAAATTTGATGAAATGGAAGCTAAAGAAAAAGCTTGCCAAAGTGAACTTACCGCAATTAAAGTAAGTAATCAGCAAATGGAAGAAAAGATGAAAGGTCTTAACGAAACACTCGCAAAAGACGTAAAAGAAATTGACGGTTTAAGAAGAGATACTGCTATAGTAGGTTCTAACTACAGAAACCTTACAGTTAAGTATGATAAATTAAATCAACTAAATGAGCAGTTGATGGATAAATTAAATCGTCTACTTACTAGCAGCGAAAAAGACAACGCCAAGTTAAGTGGAGATTTACAAATGACCAAAGAACAATTATTAAAGAAAGAAGACGAGTTAAAATTACTTGAAGCTCAATTAAACAAACAAAAGGCAGAGTTAGATGCTTTATCCGCTCAGTTAAAATTGCGTGAACAACGTGTAAATGAGTTAGAAGATATCTTAAAGAAAAAAGATCAAGCTTCGGCCGACTTAAAAAAGAAATTACAAGATGCCTTATTTAATTTCGAAAACAAAGGTTTAACCATTACACAAAAGAATGGTAAAGTATATGTTTCTTTGGATGAGAGTTTATTGTTTGCAAGTGGTAAAACAGCTGTAGAACCTAAAGGTGTTGAGGCATTGAAAAATGTAGCAATAGTTTTAGAACAAAATGCAGATATCAATATTGTTGTTGAAGGTCATACAGATGATGTGCCAATGGTAGGTAAAGGAGACATTAAAGACAACTGGGATTTAAGTGTTATGCGCGCTACTTCGGTAACTAAAATATTATTACAAAGTGCTAAAACCTTAGACCCAAAAAGAATTACTTCTGCAGGTCGTGGAGAGTTTTTCCCAATCGACCCAGCAAAAACGGCTGAGGCTCGTAAGAAAAACAGAAGAACAGAAATCATCTTAACACCTAAGTTGGATGAATT
>CANJJP010000168.1 GCA_947474485.1 Bacteroidota bacterium
CAAAGAAACAGTTGAATAAGATACAGGAACTGTTCTCCATTGGCTTCTATAATTTGCAACACCTCTTACGTCACCATCGAAAAAACCAGTAAAAGCAGGATTTAAATTACCGGGCGACATGTTAAACTGAGAAAAATGTATATCCTGAGCTTTGCTATTAAATAGTAGCAAAACAAAAAATAGAGTATATACACTTTTAATTTTCATTATCTTATTAATGTAATATTTCCTTTTTTGAAACTTTTCTCTTCATTATTACACGTAAATCTCACATAATAACCAAACACACCAGGATCGGCTTTCATGCCTTTGTAGATGCCATCCCAGCCTTTTGTAATATCGGTAGTTTCAAAAACCATTTCTCCCCAACGGTTATAAACTGCAAAATAAATCTCAGTTGTATGATTACTTCTTACATATAAAACATCATTATTTCCATCGTTGTTTGGTGTAAATGTGTTCGGAATAAAAACTGTTCCTTCGTCACAAATTTTTGAAAGCACAACAATTGTTACACTATCTAATAAATATCTACAGCCATTTACATCTTGCGCAATAGCTGCATAAGTAGTTGTGTGCTGCGGTGTAGCAACAGGGTCGAAAGCCGTTGCGCTTGATAATTGATAATTTGGCGACCATGAAATAGAATATGGGGACCCAATATTACTATTTATATTACTGTAGTCTCCAACATAAATAGTATCGGGGTTTGCAGTAGTTGTAAGCTGGGTATTACTTAATGTTGCAACATTTACTGTCGTGTATAACTCAGAAAGACAAGTGTCGCCAATTGAATTAATTGAAGTTACAATTACTGTATAAGAAGTAGTGCTAATTGGATTTGCTGTTGGGTTTGCAACGTTTGTATTAGATAAGGCAGCAGCAGGTGACCATTGGTAAGCTATACCACCACTCGCATTTAACTGAACGCTTCCTCCATAACAAATTGTTTGCGGTGCATTTATCCCAAGAGGATTAAAACTTGGTAGTAAAATTGGTTTTGCAATGGTATCATTACAACCAAAACTATTTTCAACTGCTAGTGTAACCGTGTAAGTTCCTGGGTTTGTATAAGAGTGTGAAGGATTTTGTGTTTGCGAAAAGAAAGTATCTCCAAAATTCCAATTCCAATTTGTAATAGCGTTTGCGCTTGCATCATTAAACTGATAGGTGTTGCCACACACATTAGGAACAGAAGTAAAATCTGCTGTAACACTAGGATTTACTTGCACAGTAACAGTTTGTGTTGACGAGCAAATATTTCCACTAAAATCAGTTTCGCTAATTGTAACTGAGTAAGTTGTGGTAACTGTTGGTTGTGCAATTGGTGTAGCACTATTTGCATTGTTTAAACCAGCTGTTGGTGTCCACGCATATGAAGTTCCTCCAATCGAAAATAGTTGCACTGGCACAATGCTATCTGCACAATAAATCCCTCCAATTCCAATACTATCAGGAATAAGTGTTAATTGAACGGGGAAATTTATTGAATCCTCACAACCTATATCGCTTGTAACATTTAATGCAACTGTATATGTTCCATTGCTTGTATAAGTATGAGATGGATTCGTTAATGCAGAACTTGTATTATCGCCAAAATCCCAGTTGTATTGTAAACCATTGGCTCCAGATGATGCATTGGTAAAATCAAATGTATTACTACAAATTTGTGTGGCTGCAGTGGCTTGCGCATTTGGAACAGGATGAACAATAACAACAGTTGAAGCTGTATCTGCAATATTACATCTAGCAGAATCTACTACATATAAATTTACGGTATAAGTTCCTGGAGTAGTAAACGTGTGACTAGGATTATAAATTAAACTTGTAGTATCGTTACCTCCAAAATCCCAAAGGTAAAAAGTGCCTTCACTTTCATTTGTAAAATTTACAGTTAATGGGGCGCATCCATTAATATTGTTTGTTGTAAAATTGGCAATTACTAATGGCACTTGAAAGTCTAATTTAAAAGTTCCGTTGTTACAGTTGCTTGCTTGATTAATATTATTTCCATACAATGACCTTGGCCATGAACCAGGCGTAACAGGGAAGTCATCATTGCCTCCACAGCCTGCACAAACAGATTGGTAGATGATTCCTTTTTTATCAAATCTACTTGTACCTCCATCAACATGTTCTTGAGAATTTGCCCCTCCAAAATAACTTCCATATAAAAGTGATAGCGCATCATGCTCTAATGCCATCAAATAAAAGTTAAATCCATCTGTTGTTGTTTGAGTCGCATTTGCGGATAAAGGCATATTGGTAGTTGCGGGTCCAGTAATAATATTTCCTCCCCAACCAGATAAATAAATGTTTTCACAATAGTCAACTAAGAATGCAGAAGGAGATAAGTCAACAGAACCTTGTCCGCTGCCAATTACGGTTGAGAAAATTAAGAAGTCTAAATTGTTATTGAATTTTGAAATAAAAATTTTTCCGTTTGGATTACTGTAACCAACATTTAATACTGGCATTGAACCTTCTGATTGGCCTAAAACGTATATATTATTATTTTTATCAGTTTGCACAAAATGGCATGCATCGTACAAATTGGTGCCTAAAAATGTTGCAGCCAATAATGAATTTCCTGTTGAAGATATTTTTGCAATGTAGCCATCTACTTTTCCACCGTTATATGAAGTTTGATAAGCGCCTGTTGTAACAGGAAAATCTGGACTACAGGTTCCGCCAGTAACAAACACATTATTCGATTCATCAAAATTAATTGCATTACCAGCATCCATGCTTGTGCCTCCTAAGTAAGTACTCCATATTAAAGTGCTTAGTGTATTGTCTAGTTTAAATACTACAGCATCTTGTGTTCCGTTAAGTGTGTTATCAAACCCATTTATTGTTGGAAAATCGGAAGACTTGGTTGAGCTTGCAATTAAAACATCCCCATTATGATCTATTTGAATTTCACCACGGTTTTGATCACCATAATTGTAAAGTAATGAATCATATCTTGGTTGATTAACTGGACCATAAGGATTAATAGTACCTACAAACTGAGTTCCATCAGTGTAATTATTTCCATCATTTCCTGAGCCTCCAATGTAGGTACTTGCTAATAAATTATTTCCTCCTGCACTTAATTTTGAAACATAAATATCTGTACCGTTTTCAAAGAAAGAACCATTGTAGTAAAATCGTAAAGTTTGCCCGCCATTAAAAGTGTTGTCATAGGAAGCTGTAACAGGAAAGTCTGTTGAGGCAGTTACACCATAAGCAAATAAATTGTTTTGTCCGTCAACAATAATACTATTGATAACATCAGCATCTGTTGCGCCACCAATGTAGGTAGAGTATTGTAAAAAAGTTCCTGATGCGTCGTATTTTGTAATTACTACATCCGTTTGCCCATATTGCACTATGCTATTATAAGTTGCATCGTATGCATTTACAGTTGGAAAGCCAACATTAAAACAAGTTCCGCCAGAGTATAAATTACCTTGTGCATCGTAAGTCGCCGTCATTCCAAAATTGTCTGCTGTTGAACCCGAAGAGCAGGCGAATACCAATACAGGGTCAATTACCAATTCAATGTTTTTATTGTATCCGTTTGGAAATTCATAGCTTAATGTACTTCCTTTAAGTTTAAAATTACAAGTAACCTCAGTTTCTTTTCCATTTATAATCTGATAAGCATAAGGAGCATGTTCTACAATTTCGTTAATATATGTTTGTATGACTAGCTGTTTGTTTTTAATACTAATATTTTTTATCCCTTCAAATTTTAATTGAACTTTACTTGCGTCTTTACCTGGCTTCACATAAAAATTATATTTCATGCTGTTATCAGCTCCAACAATTTGCATATTTATTCCATCCCATAAATCGGTATAAATTACTTCTTTATAATTTTTTACGTTCGACGCCCATTTAGATTGGTCTTTTCCAATGTAGTAGTTATTGTAATCAGGGGCAGCTTCGTTCTTTTGAAGTAGAACTTCCTTATTTGGATTTATAAAATTCACATGAAACCAACTTGATTTCACCTCTTTCGGTTTTACTTTCGGTTTTGCATGCATGCTCCTATATGTATCCTTATCATAAAAGTGATACGTAAGCCTGTTATTTTGCAAAAACAATGCTCCACCATCCAACTGTGCTCTAAATTTTATAAAGGAATCCCACTGATTTTTGTTTTCTGTGAAACGAATAATCGATTTTTTTTGAGACGGTTCATCATGCCCAAAAAGATTAGTGGTCAAACAAAGCAGTAAGACAAGTTTTAATAGGGGATGTTTAGCCAAAAACATAGTGTACCAAATATAATAAAATTATCAATAAAAGACTTATTTATCATTATTCTTAGACTTTATTTCGTCCTGTTTTTACCCCTTTTCTTTTAATTTTTACCTTCTCCCTTTTAACTTAAATAGTTATATTTGTGACTATAATTTTTAGACAATGGCTAAAGTTGCAGAAAAGGTAGAAAAGAAGTTGAAGTTCACTAAAGAACAATATCTTACTTGGTACGAAAGTATGTTGTTAATGCGTAAGTTCGAAGAGAAAACCGGACATCTATACGTACAACAAAAAATCAAAGGTTTTTGCCATTTATATATTGGTCAAGAAGCCATTGTTGCTGGTACTGTTAGCGCCACAAAAAAAGGAGATAAACACATTACAGCATATCGCGATCATGCACATCCTATTGCTTTAGGTTTACACCCAAAATATGTAATGGCCGAAATGTATGCTAAAATTACTGGTTGCAGCAAAGGCAAAGGTGGTTCGATGCATATTTTTAGTAAGGAACATGGTTTTGTTGGCGGGCATGGTATTGTTGGCGGACAAGTTCCATTAGGTGCAGGTATTGCATTTGCAGAAAAATATAATGGAACAGATAATGTTTGTGTTTGCTCAATGGGCGACGGGGCAACTCGTCAAGGTGCATTACATGAAGCATTTAATATGGCAATGAACTGGAAATTACCAGTGATTTTTGTTATTGAAAACAACCAATATGCAATGGGAACTTCTGTAGAGCGTACTTCAAACGTAACCGAACTATGGAAATTAGGATTATCATACGATATGCC
>CANJJP010000169.1 GCA_947474485.1 Bacteroidota bacterium
CCTGTTGCAATGTTTCCAACAATTACTTGAAGCTTTGGAAATTTTTTCTTTACTGTTTTAAGCATTTCAATAACACCTTTTGAGTGTCCATGTGCAGTATCAATAATAATAGCATCAACACCTGCATTTACTAATGCTTCTGTTCTTTCAAGTGTATCTGCGGTAACACCAACTGCTGCTGCAACACGTAAGCGACCCATTGCATCTTTACATGCATAAGGTTGTACTTTACTTTTGATGATATCCTTGTAAGTAATTAATCCAATCAGTTTATTTTTATTGTCAACTACTGGTAATTTTTCGATTTTATAATTTTGAAGAATTTCTTCCGCTTTTTTAAGATTTGTTCCTTGTTTAGCGGTAATGATATTGTCTTTTGTCATTACCTCTTTCACCGATTTTTTCATGTCTTTTTCAAAACGTAAATCACGGTTAGTAACGATTCCAACTAATAATCCCTCTTTGCTTATTACAGGAATACCGCCAATTTTATTATCGGCCATTAATTTCAATGCATCTCCGATAGTTGCCCCGTCTAACATGGTAACTGGGTCAACAATCATCCCGCTTTCCGAACGTTTTACTTTTCTAACTTGGTCAGCTTGCGCGGCAATACTCATGTTTTTGTGTAAAACACCAATTCCACCTTCTTGTGCTATTGCAATAGCCATGCGGTGTTCGGTAACGGTGTCCATTGCTGCAGTAACAATAGGAGTATTGATATCGATTCCTTTACTAAATTTTGATTTAATACTAACCTCGCGAGGCAATACTTCCGAATAAGCCGGAACCATTAAAACGTCGTCGTAAGTTAAACCTTCGGAAGTGAATTTGGAGTTCAAAAATGCTTGAAATGAAGATGCCATATGAATTTTATTCGTTATAAAATTCTTGCAAATATACATTTTTAAACCGAAAGCCCAAATGTAACAAGTAAAGTAACAATTATTTAATGGTTTTTATGGAATGTGTTTTTGCCAGCGTCTTTAAGTAAAGAATCGATTCATAAAAAAATAAATACTAATTAAAACATAGAAATCATGAAAAATAAATTAAAACAACTATTAGGAGCAATTGCCTTTTTAGTGCTAACAGCTATAGGGATTGCGCAAAACACCACGGGCGAAATAAAAGGACTTGTTACCGATGATCAGCACAACCCAGCAATTGGCGCTGAGATTAAAGCTTTGCAAGGTGGAGTGCTCATAAAAAATGCAATTGCAGATATTGATGGGAAATATACTTTGAAACCATTACAGCCAGGGCAGTATGAGGTATTGATAAGTTTTACGGGCTTTAAAACAAATAGGTATATTAAAGTTAGTGTTGAGGTAGAGGAAGCATCGTACCTTGATTCAGAAATGGAAGTGAATACCTTAATTGGATTTGATGTTGTGGCAGATAAACCTTGGGAGAAATCTATTGTTGATGTTTCTTATGTAACCATGCATAAATTAAGTTTAGAACAATTAAACCAAATGGCTGTATCAAAAGGCGATGTAAAAGGGATGATTGCAAATATATCGTCAGATATTATTGTTACTGATAATGGTGAAATATTTTCAAGAGGTTCTAGAGCAGGTTCGTCTAAGTATTATGTTGACGGTGATGTGTTGCCTTTTGGCACTGAGGTAACGGGAATGGCAATTCAAAATTTATCGGTTATAACAGGAGGTATTCCTGCGCAATATGGTGATGGTACAGGCGCTGTAATTGTAGTAAACACTCGTGATTACTTTAGTGGAATAGCAGAAAAAAACATAAGCAATAGTAAATTTAAAAGTAAGATGGAGCAAGAAAAAAAGGACGCCGAGTTTGAAGCCCAGAAGAAAAAACGTGAAGCGGAGATTGAGGCGGAGAAAAAGGCAAAAGCAGCTATAATATTAAATACAAAAACAAATTAGTCTAATATGTTAGTGTTTTAATTATTAGTTTGTTCACCGCCCGCTTCAGCGGGCGGTTTGTTTGGATATAACTTACGAAATTAGATCTCAAAAACCTCACCTTTTACAGGAATAGTAACATGTTTAAATCCGTTTTTTACCAAGGTGTTTTTCCACTCTACTTTTGCTTCGTTTTCGCCATGCACAAGGAATATTGTTTTTACTTGCTCCTTGTTTTGACAACTTAAGAAACGAAGCATTTCTTCATAGTCTCCATGTGCGCTATAGGAAAGAATGATTTCGACATCTGCATTTACTTCAAAATTTTCTCCGTAAATATTAACGCTTTTGTGACCAGCCATTAATTTACCGCCTAATGAGTTTGGAGAACAATATCCAACTGCAAGTATGGTGTTTTTGGGATTAGATATAGAATGTGCGATGTGATGTTTTACACGCCCTGCTTCCATCATGCCTGATGCAGAAATAATGATGCAAGGTTCTTTGTAATCATTTAAGCGCATCGAATCTTCTTTTTTATGAATGTAGGTTAATCCTTTAAAACCAAATGGATCTGGATCGGTTTTTATATAATCTTGTAAACTATCATTTAAGTAGTGAACGTACTTACGTGTAATATCCGTTGCGTTAACAGAAAGTGGACTATCAACAAACACTTTTATATTTGGCAATAGTTTTGCGTTTTTTAATTTATCCAACACAAAAACAATTTCTTGCGTACGACCTAAGCTAAATGCAGGTATGATTAACTTTCCCTTTTTCTCAACGCAAGTATGCCTAATCACTTGCAACAAATGCATCTCTGCCGAATCCACTTTTTCATGCAATTTATTTCCGTATGTAGATTCGCAAATGATGTAATCTGCTTGCGGGAAGGATTGTGGATCTTTCATTAATAAATCGGTGTATCTTCCAATGTCTCCAGTAAAAGTTAATCGCGTTGTTTTATCACTTTCTTTAATAACAAGATTTACGGCAGCACTTCCTAAAATATGCCCCGCATCAGTAAAGTTAAAACTTACTTCATCATTAATTGTGAAGTCAGTGCGATACTCCATTGGATGAAACATCTCAACCGTTTTTTTTACATCAGCTAAAGTATAGTGAGGTTTCAATAATTTTTGTCCGTTAGCCATTCGTCTTTTATTAATAAAACGAATATCTGCTTCGTGAATGTGGGCACTATCAATTAATAAAATTTCAGCAACTTCAGCAGTTGCGCGTGTGCAATAAATTTTTCCGCTAAAACCTTGATTAACCAAAAAAGGTAAGTTACCGGAGTGGTCGATGTGTGCGTGAGATAAAACTACTGCATCAATATCCTTTGCGTTTAAACCTAATTTAGAATTCAGTGCATTTGTATCTCTTCCCATTCCTTGATATAAGCCGCAATCCAAGAGTATTTGTTTTCCCTTTTCAGTAATCAATAGATGCTTACTACCTGTAACGGTTTCGGTTGCTCCAATAAATTTTATCTGCATATAATTAATTTAAAATTTGAAAAGTACTCTTGTAAATATACTAATTTACTCCGCTCTATAAGCTAGAAAATTGGGATTAGCTATATCCAATTTATTGTAACGCAAATTTTCTTTTGTTTCCATTTCAACAATTGCCCCACCTGCGTTTTTTAATATGCAATGCCCCGCACAAGTGTCCCATTCCATTGTTCTTCCGTAGCGAGGATATTCATGCGCTTTCCCTTCTGCTATCCAACACATTTTAATACTGCTGCCAGTATAAATTGTGTCAATTTCGCCTTTGCTATTTTTTAATGCTTGGATGTATTTTCTTATTTCTCCATTTTGATGTGAGCGACTAGCAACAACCGTGTACACTTTTAGTAATTGTTGAAGAGGTAATTTTTTTGAAGATGCAATAATTTGTTCTAAACTTAAATTCTTGATTTTATCTTCTAATTCAATGTAAGTATGTCGGTCCATTTTATATGAACCTAAATCATCTGATGCAAAATATAAATCTTTAAATACAGGAGAAAAAATTACACCAATTACTGGAACACCTTTTACACTTAAAGCAATGTTAACAGTAAACTCTCCATTACGCTTTACAAATTCCTTTGTGCCATCAAGCGGGTCAACAATCCATAACTTATCCCAGTGTTTGCGTTCATCATAATCATGCTGAATACCCTCTTCGCCAAGCATTGGAATGTTGTGAATAGAAAGATATTCCTCAATAATTTGATTAGCTTGTTTATCTGCAATAGTTACTGGACTTGCATCGCTTTTGTATTCAACTTCAAATCCATTTTCGTACACAGCTGCAATATGCTTTCCTGCTTTAAGAGAAGCTAAAATTGCGCTATGGAGAAGGCTGGATAGGTTCATTTACGATTTGGTCATTTACGATTTATAGATTTAGGTAGAATTAAAAATATTCAAATTTTAAATCCTAAAATCGTAAATACATTTTACTTCATATGTTCATTCTTCACTTCAGTAAACGAAGGCCAATTGTTGTAATGCCAGTTGGCAACTACTTTACAATCTTTCATTAACATTAAACCTGGGTTAGAGCGAATCATTGTTTTTAATACTGTTCCATCTGCAGAAACAAAATCGTATAAGGCTTGGTGCTTGTGTTTAAAATCATTAATTCTATCTGTGCTTGAAGAAGTTAAAGCATTTATAGGCACATTGTTCTTTTTACACAATTCATAGAAGTCGTTAATTTTTGCATGCACTACAGCATCATCTTCTGCCTTGTCTAGGTTCCAATAAACAATATAGAAGTTATATCCTTTTAAGTTTAAGATAGAATCAGTAATGCTATTTCCATCAGCATCTGTTAAACTAAAGTCAACAATTTTTGGTCCGTCAACTTCAGGAGTAATTACAACTGAACCTAAAGCAGAATCATAAACCCAGTTTAAAGTATCTTGCCAAGGCATTGTTTTATCGGTAAATTCTTTTTTCTCTCCAGACTTTAAATTTTTGTATAAAAATCTTGATTCATAAACAGCAGGTTTAAAATTAGGACCTGGTTTTAAACCATCACAAATACTCTTGCCTGGAGCATAAGCTCTAAAATCTTTTATAGGTAAATTATTGAATGTGTGTATTGGGAACCAAACTGTGTAAACAACAAAAATGGCAACCAATCCATTATTA
>CANJJP010000170.1 GCA_947474485.1 Bacteroidota bacterium
TTATAAGATCCGGCACCGAATCTTGTAAAGCAAGGTTCAACTATTATTAATAAATTAATTAAAAGTCTACTTTTGTATAGTCCAATTATGGGAAGCTTAAAACTCTAAATCAGTTAGCTTGTCGCCATTTTTTAATTTCGAATCTACGTATAAAATTGAATCAATCCCATTTACCTTATATTCTACAATTTTGAAATGTCGCTAGAAAATTCTCTTTTCTGGGGGTTTTAATTGCAGAAACTTTTTATACTCTGGTATTTCTTACACCCAAAAAACAAGGCACATACAATTAAGATATATAGAAAAGATTTCATTTTAGAATTTACTAAAACCAGAAACGATAAACCACAAACAAAAAACAGCCTACTCCTTCTCCTCAAACAACTTATCCTTATCTTTTACATTAACAGCTGTTCCGTCTTTTAGTTTTTTGCTGATGGCACCATAAGGAGCACTTACAACTTGGTCTTTTTCAGTTACCCCACTGGTAATTTGAATAAAATCGTTGTCTTGAATTCCAGTTTTTACTTTCACTTGTTTTACTTTTCCTTCGCTCACAACAAAAACAACTGTTTCTGATTTTGGAATATCTTTGGTATCTACTTTTTCTTCTAAGTCATTTTTCACTTCTAAATCTCCACCACTATTCATTTTTTCAGTCTTCTTAATTAAAGATGAATCCACGCGAGTAGTCACCGCCATAATTGGAACCGATAAAACATTCATTACCTTCTTGGTTTGTATTTCAACCGCTGCACTCATACCCGGTCGAAAAGGCGCAATGTTTAAGCCAGTAATTAAATCGCTGTATGAATCTTGAAGAATTCTAATTTTAACTGCAAAGTTGGTTACTTGGTCAGCTGTAATTCCTGTAGTGTTTGCACTATTTGCTATCTCGGTTACAATGCCTTTAAATTTTCTGTCTTTATATGCATCCACTTCAATTAAAGTAGTGTCGTATTTTTTAACCTTGATGATGTCGTTTTCATTCACTTCTACATTCACTTCCATTTCATTTAAGTTTGCTAAACGCATAATTTCAGTTCCTTGAAAACCTTGCACGCCTTGCACACGCTCGCCTTTTTCCACATTTAATTTAGAAACGGTACCATCAACAGGCGAATAAATTTGAGTACGAGATAAATTTTCGTTTGCTTCTTTTAAAGATGCAACAGCGCTATTAATATTAAAGTCTGCGCTTTTCACTGTTTCTTCAGCAGCTTTAACTGTTGCAACAGCTCCTTCATAAGCAGCTTTTGATGCGTCAAACTCTTGTTGCGAAATTGCATTTTGCTCGAATAGTTTTTTGTTACGATTAAAATTTGCTTGTGCATTTGCTAATTGGGCTTTTGCTTGATCTAATTGTGCTTTGGTGTTTTGTGCATTTGCTTTTGAACTATTAACACTTGCATTAACTCTATCTAATGCAGATTCATATGTATCAGGTTTAATACGACAAAGTAATTGTCCTTTTTTTACTGCGTCGCCTTCTTTCACTAACATTTCAATAATCTCACCAGATACATCCGAAGAAATTTTTACTTCTACCTCGGGTTGAATTTTTCCATTAGCGCTTACTACTTCTGTAATGTTACGCTTTGCAGGTAGCTCACCACTTACATCAATGATTTCTGTTTTACCACATTTCTTCATTGAGAAAACGATAGTTAACAATACAATCCCAATTACTGATATCCAAATTACTTTTTTCATTCTCTTTTATATAATATTAATACAATGACTTACCTTGATAGAAATCTAATACTTTAAGCTTAAAAATATAATCGTACTTCGCGTTCAATACATCCGATTGCGATTTTAACCAACGGTTTTTTGCCGTGCTAAAATCAAAAGCACTAATCGCCCCTGCATCATATTTTTGTTTAGTAAAATTAAACGATTGTGATGCAGCCTGCTCTGCAAGCTTTGCAGCATTATATTTGTTAAACGAAGATTGCGCATCTGCAAAAGCCTGTGCAATTGTTTTGTAAAGTTGTTGCTTAGTTAAATCGTAATTATACTTCGAATTTAGGGTTTGCAACTTAGCTGTTTTTATGGACGAATAAGTTGAAAGTCCGTTAAACAAAGGGACGTTTAAAGTAAACCCAAGACTCTTGTTTACGTTATCTTTAAACTGATTAGCAAAAGGAGTATTTTTAGTTATTGATGTGAAAGTTGGCGTATAAACAATATCTCCGCCAGAAGTAATTCCACTTTCTTGGTAGCCGGTTATAGAAGCGCTAACAAAATCTTTTGCTAAACCCGAATAACCTGTTCCTATTGAGCCGCTAAATGAAACAGATGGACTTACTCTCCCTCTTGCAGCAGCCAACGATTTTTCAGAAGAAAGTAAACTATACTCAGCACTCTTAATATTATGCTGATTTTTTAATGCAGTTTGGTATACATCCCAAGCAGTTGCATTTAATAACGCTTCTTGAGGTTCAGAAAAATTTGGTTGCTCAATGTCGAAATTATTTAAAGTATCTAAGTTTATTAATTGTTTAAGCGTAAGCATAGATAAAGCATAATTATTTTTTGCACTTACAAAAGAAAACTCATCCGTTGCCAATTGGGCCGCTACATCGTATTCATTACTCTTTGCTAAAGATCCTGCATCTACCAATTTTTTAACTCTATCCAATTGCTCCTTCGAAATATCAACTTGATTTTGAGAAATCTTAACCAACTCATTATTATATATAACCTGCAAAAAATTAGTTGCAATGTTTAACGCCAAATCATTTTTTCGTTGTTCAACTGTTTCCTTCGTTGCTAAATAAGAATACTGATTTTGCTTAATTGTATTGTACTGTGTTAAACCGCTCCACAATGTAACCTGCGTTCCCAAATAAAAGTTTTGCGATAGAACTGTACTGTTTGCAAATGTATTGGTGTATCTATCAATTGTTCTACCAATGTTATACGTATGAGTTGCACCTCCGTTTAAAGTAGGAAGAATGTTAGCTCTACTTTGCTCGTAACTAACTTTATTTATTTGTTGGTTAACATCTGCTTGCATTATTGAGATGTTATTTTTTAACCCTTGCTCAATACATTGTTGCAGCGTCCATTTTTGTTGAGCAAACATTGGGCTGATTGCAAGTAACAAAACATGGACTAAAAATAGTTTTTTCATTAAACGGGGCATTTCAAAATTTCGATAAAAATAAGAAGAATAAATCAGCTTTAAATCAAGCAGATGAATAATATCCTACTCAAAAAAGTATTAAAATCAGGTTATTAACGTTATAGGTTTGGTAATTATGGCAAAATACTTGCTATCTCGGTTATTATAGCGCTTATATTTGAGGAATGGTAAAGAAAAAACTCTTATTGGTTTTAACACTTTTTATGCTTGCTTTTGTAATAAATGCACAGCCTAAAACCAATAAAATTACCCGAGTTCTATTCGTTTTTGATGCTTCTAACAGCATGAAGTCGCAATTTGATGGGAAAGCGAAAATGGATCATGCTAAAAAACTATTCAATTCCTTAATCGATAGCCTTAGTAAATTAAAGAATTACGAATTTGCTTTAAGAATGTATGGCTCAACTGTTAAATATCCTCCAGGAGATTGCAATGACACCAAACTGATTATTCCTTTTAGTAAAAACAATATTCCAGCAATTAAGGCAAAGGTAAATGCAGCAAAACCAACGGGAATTACACCGATTGAGCATTCATTAATTTCATCGGCAAATGATTTTCCAGATAGCAAAAACATAAATACTATTATTTTAATTACCGATGGTATTGAGGAATGTGGTGGCGACCCCTGCGCTGCTCGTCAAAAATTATATGAAAAGGGTATTATTTTTAAACCCTGCATAATTGGTATTGGATTAACAAAAGAGCAAGCCAAATCGTTTGAATGTGTAGGTAATTATTTTAGCTACGATGAGAGCCCAAATATTGTTAGTACAGTTGTAAATACTGTTTCTACGCAAACTATGAATAAAACAAGTGTGCAGGTTAACTTACTCGACCTTGGCTACAAACCAAACGAAACAAATGTAAATATGACATTTTATGATGAAAAATCGGGAATGCCAATTTACAATTACATTCACTCAATAAACCGATTCGGAAATCCTGATACTGTTTTGTTGGATGAGTTTAGAACATACAAATTAGTAGCGCACACCATTCCGCCAGTTGAAAAATCGGGAATTACATTAAGTGCAGGCATCCATAACATTATTGCCTTAGATGCGCCACAAGGATTGTTGGAACTAAAACGCGAAACTGGAATCTATAATTTTAACGAAAAAGTAAAATGCATCGTTCGGAAAAAAAGTGAAATGAATACATTGCACGTGCAACCAATGAACACAATGGAAAAATACATTGTTGGACAATATGATTTAGAGGTGTTAACATTGCCCCGCACCTATCTATATGATGTGTCAATACAACAAACATTATTAAAAACAATTTATGTTGAAGATGCTGGAATGCTAAAAGTAAAGTGTAAAGAAGCTGGAGATGGCTGCATTGTGCAAGAAGTAAAAGGCGTTTTAAAATGGGTATGTAATTTAGATGGCAAAACTGACCAAACCTTTTATTTACAGCCTGGTGATTATAGAATTACCTACCGCTCGAAGACTTTAAAACAAAGTATTTATACCATCGAGAAAAAGTTTACTGTTGTTTCTAATCAGATAGTGAATGTAGATTTGTTTAAGTAGTAAAAGGAATCAAGACAACATGCATCACACTTCGATAAACTCAGTGCGGGAGATTAAAGAAGCAACCTAGCAAAAGATCATAAGTTAAGGCGAAAGTAAAAAAGAGAAAGAAGTTGCTATTGAATATGGGGCAGAAAAAATACAACTCAATGGCATTAATGAAACTTTGATTGCTTTGTTAGTAAAAGGTTTTGGAGAAAACCCAAAGGTGCTAATTACCAATCAACAACTATCATTATACGATGCTAATTAATTCTATAAAATACTCTATAATTATCTAACACGGTGGAAATGTGACGAAACATATCGATATGTAAAACAAGCGTATAATCTTAAA
>CANJJP010000171.1 GCA_947474485.1 Bacteroidota bacterium
ACAAATTGTAATGTTTGATGATTCAGTAAATAACCCAGGTGGCGCAGTTGATACTATGCTTGTGTGGCCTGCATATTATTCTAATTATGTTTACAATGCGCAGGGAGTTGCAATTGATTCTACTTTAGTGCCAACTGACGGAAATTTAACTCTTGCTAATTATATATGGTATCGTAAGTTCCCGCAAGTTATACGCTACGAATTAGCGCGTTACATTACACCTTATGGAAATGGCTTAAGTTTAGGTAATGGTTGGACTTGGACATTTGATGTAAGTGATTATCGTACATTACTTGCAGATAGCGTTCATATTGCTGCTGGTAACTGGCAAGAGTTATTAGACATGAAATTTATTATGATTAAAGGAACTCCTCCACGTGATGTTGTTGATATACAAAATGTGTACACGGGTGGTTTTGATTACGGACACACAAACGATCCCATTGAATCTCACTTAACACCTAAGCAAATTAACATTCCAGCCAATGCGGTTAATACCCGCTGGAAATCACGTGTAACAGGGCACGGAATGGATACTCCACAAAACTGAGCAGAGTTTTGCCCCAAAACACATTATTACAAGGTAAACGGTACAACACGTTTTTCTAAATTAGTATGGAGAGATAATTGTGATGTAAATCCATTATATCCTCAAGGAGGAACTTGGGTATATGATAGAGCGAACTGGTGTCCAGGTGCGGAAGTATGGACTTACGATTTTGAATTAACACCTTATACTACTGCAGGCACAACAGTAACACTTGATCATGATGTACAAGCTTATACAAATAATGGTGAGTGGAGTTATTATCAAATCGAAGACCAAGTAGTAAGTTACGGTGCGCCTAACTTTAGTTTAGATGCAGCAATGGAAGATATTTTATCTCCAACAACAAATCAAATGTGGTTAAGAAAAAATCCAATTTGCACCAATCCAATTATTCGTATTAAAAATACGGGTTCAACCGCACTTACTAACTTAACTATAACCTATGGTGTAACAGGAGCCACGCCTTCTGTATACAACTGGACGGGTAATTTAGCATTTATGCAAATAGCAGAAGTTACTTTAGGAAACTTTGCAAGCAATACCGGAGGAACTGAGTTTTATGTTACACTAAGTAATCCAAATGGTGGGGCTGACCAATATGCATTTAACAATACCATGAAGAGTATTTATAATCTTCCTCCACAAATTCCTTCTAAATTGGTTATCGAATTAAAAACAAATTCAGTTCCATCAGAAAATTCTTATACCTTAAAAAACAGTAGTGGAACAACTGTTTTTCAAAGAAATGGTTTAACAGCGAACACAACATACTCTGACACACTAAATTTAGCTAACGATTGTTACTTATTTGACTTAAGAGATACCGGTGAAGACGGCTTAACTTGGTGGGCTAACACTGGACAGGGTTCTGGAACAATTAAATTTAAAAACGGTTACACTGGTGCAGTGCTTACTAATTTTAATTCTGATTTTGGCGGACAAGTGTATCAACAATTTAATGCGGATGCATCATTAGTTGGATTAACAGATTATATTTTCACTTCACAAAATAAATTAGCTGTATTGCCAAATCCAAGCGAAGGAAACATTACTGTTAATGTTGACTTAAAACAAAAACAAGATTTCAGTATAGAAATAACAGATATGCTGGGCAAAAAGATTTTTGAGAAAAGCATTAAACAAAGCATTGCTGTAAGTGAAGAATTTGATTTAAGTAAAAACAACAAAGGTGTTTATTTTGTTATTCTAAAAACGAATGATGAAGTGATAACAAGAAAAGTGTTGATTCAATAAAATAAACGGTGGCTGAGTCATCCTGAGCTTGACGAAAGGTCGAAGCCACCTTTAATTTTAAATACTCATCGGTACATCCATCAGCAGTATTTCTGCCCCTGCTTCTTTTGAAACAACATCAAAAGAATCTAAATCCCACATTCCTAATCCGTCTCGTAGGTTTAGTTCTTGTCCGTTAATACTTGCCTTGCCTTTGAGTATAAACGCGTACACACCATTTCCTTTACGTTTTACTTTATAAGTTGATTTTACTTCATTATCAAATTTACCTAAATGGAACCATGCGTCTTGATGAATCCAAACGCCCTCATCATCCGCATTAGGAGAAAGTATTTGCTGGAATTTATTGTGACGATCTTTTAAATCTAAGGTTATTTGGTCGTAACGAGGCGTTACATTTTTCTTATTAGGAAAAACCCAAATCTGCAAAAACTTAGTAAGTCTATCTTTATTTCTATTGTACTCGCTGTGCTGAATACCTGTTCCAGCGCTCATTACTTGAATATCGCCATGCTTAATAACAGTGGTGTTTCCCATGCTATCTTTGTGTTCTAAATCACCTTCTAGTGGAATAGAAATAATTTCCATATTATCATGCGGATGTGTGCCGAAACCCATACCTGCATCTACTCTATCATCATTTAATACGCGTAACACGCCAAAGTGCATACGCTCGGGGTTATAATAATTTGCAAAACTAAATGTGTGATGCGAATCGAGCCAACCATGGTTTGCATGACCACGTGTATCGGCTTTGTGTAAAACTGTACTTGCCATAATTGTAGTTGTTGGATTAGGTATATGATTAAAACCTATTGGTTCTAACTGTCTTAATTCATCTATGTCATTAGTCAAAATATTTCCTAGAGCCGAAGAAGCTACAAACATTCCTGTTCCAAGCAATCCTTTCTTAATAAAATCTTTTCGTTCCATGTTTAGTTGAATTTGTTGATACAAATGTACAGCATGATAAAGGTAAAATTATTAATCTAGGTTAAGAAATTACTCCCCTTCGATCCTTCGACAAGCTCAGGACTCAGGGGGCAAGCAAACAATAAATTATTCACAATTCCTAAAATGCTACAATTCATAGCTAAACCAAACAACAAAACATTGTATATTTGATTTTTCTTAATACACATGGTTTCTACTACAACACATACTGAAGAAAGTAAACAGCTTTTAAAAAAATATTTTGGTTACGATTCGTTTCGTCAAAACCAGGCGGAAATAATAAATAGTGTTATACAAAACAAAGATGTGCTTGCCCTAATGCCTACGGGAGGGGGTAAATCCATTTGCTTTCAAATTCCTGCTTTAATAAAGGAAGGAATCACTATTGTAATTTCTCCGCTTATTGCTTTAATGAAAGACCAGGTAGAAAGTTTAAAAGCAAACGGAATAGAAGCTGAATTTTTAAATAGCAGTTTGTCTTCGATTGAAGAATATGATATAGTAGATAAATGTAAAAGCGGGGCAATTAAATTATTGTATGTATCGCCCGAAAAACTGATTAGTTCTATTAACGGCCTGTTAAGAGAATTACCTATTTCACTTTTTGTGGTGGATGAGGCACATTGTATTTCGCAGTGGGGACATGACTTTAGACCCGAATACACCAAAATGGGAATGATACGTGAAGTGTTTCCTACTATTCCTTTTATTGCGTTAACTGCAACAGCAGATAAAATTACGCGTAAAGACATTATTACTCAATTGCAATTAAATGAGCCCGATGTGTACATTTCATCATTTAACAGAAGCAATTTAAGTTTATCGGTTAGGGCTGGATTAAAACCGGAGAACAAATTAAAAGAAATTGTTCAGTTCATAAAATCAAAGCCAAACGAGTCGGGAATTATTTATTGTTTGTCTCGTTCAGGTACTGAAAAACTAAGTGCTGCATTAAACGCTGCAGGAATTAAAAGCTCGTTCTACCACGCAGGAATGAGTAATGATGAGCGCTCCAGAACACAAGAATTATTTATTAATGACGATTTAAAAATTGTGTGTGCAACCATTGCGTTTGGAATGGGCATAGATAAATCGAACGTGCGTTGGGTTATCCATTATAATTTACCAAAAGCAATTGAAGGTTACTATCAGGAAATTGGCCGTGCAGGAAGAGATGGTTTAGCAAGCGACACTATTTTATATTACAATAGTGCCGATTTACAAATGCTTTTGCGTTTTGCGCAAGATGGGAAATTTGCCGACATTAATATTGCCAAGCTACGCCGCATGCAAGATTATGCAGAAGCAAAAATTTGCAGAAGAAGGATTTTACTTAATTATTTCTCCGAGGAATACACGGAGAATTGTGGTAATTGCGATGTGTGCAAAAATCCTCCAACTTATATCGACGGAAAAATCATTGCGCAAAAAATTCTTTCCGGAATTATACGAACTGAAGAGAAGGTTGGAAACACTATGCTAATCAATATCCTTAGAGGTTCGCAAAACAAAGATTTATTGGCTGCTGGTTATGATAAACTAAAAACCTACGGCGTAGGAAAAGAGTTTACTTATGAAGAATGGTCGCTTTACATTTTACAATTACTGCAGCTGGGCATAATTGAAATGGCTTATGATGAAAGTTTTATTTTAAAAGTAACAGCACTGGGACAAAAAGTATTGCGCTCGGATGATGCATTGCAATTAACGAAAGCTGTGGCTCGTGAGAAAGTGGCTTCAGCCCTTCGACGAGCTCAGGGTGACTCAGCCACCAAAAAAGAAAAATTTGCCCCGCTTTCTGTTTCAGAGCCAAGCGATGTGTTCGAGTATTTACGTCAATTACGTAAAGAATTAGCAACTCGAGATAACATGCCTCCTTATGTAGTGTTTAGCGATAAGTCATTAAAAGAAATGGAAGCTGCACTGCCGCGCACAAAAGAAGAAATGCTAAACATTTCGGGTGTTGGTGAAATAAAGTTTGATAAATATGGTTACTTGTTTTTAGAGAAAATAATTTCTTTAGTTGGTCCGGCAAACAACAAAACAGAATACGAAGCAATAAGTGAAGAACTAATTATACGTTGCATAAACGAATTAAAGAATGCCGAAATTAATCCAACACTTGCAAACATATCAAATGTACTAATTGGTAAAAGCGGCAGAAATACGGAATACCAAGCGCTTTCTTTAAATACATTTGGCGTGGTAAATCCTGATGATGTAGATGAATTAAGAATAGAAATAAAAGTACATCTAAACAATCT
>CANJJP010000172.1 GCA_947474485.1 Bacteroidota bacterium
AAATGAAATCAAGGAGAAAGAAAAAATTGTTACTGCAAGTGCAAAATCTGGAGATGTAAAAAGCAAGGAAGAGCAAATTAAAGAAGATATCCAAGCAATTTATGATTTAATGGGCAAAAATAAAGCGCGCATTAATAAGTTAAGCAAAAAACTTAAGAATGCTGACACTAAGATTGCTGGTTTAGAGCAAATGCTTGCTAACCTAGAGGCTCAATTAACTGAGAAAGACTTAGAAATTACTGATTTAAAAAACACAATCGAGCAATTACATATTGAGTTAAGTAATCTAAATATGAATTACGAAGAGTTAGCTCAAGAAGCTGAAGTTAAAACGGAGAAGTTAAACGCTGCTTACTACGCTATCGGAACTTCAAAAGAATTAAAAGAAAATGGTGTTATTACTAAAGAAGGTGGTTTTATTGGAATCGGCAAATCAACTTCTTTGAAGAATGATTTTAATAAGGATTATTTCACTAAAATAGATGCATCTACAACAAATACGATTACAATTGGCGCTAAAAAAGCTAAAATTGTAACGGTTCATCCTAGTAGTTCTTATAAAATTATTGGAGAGAAACCAGTTGAAAAAATTGAAATTTCTAACTCAGAAGATTTCTGGGGAGCATCAAAATACCTAGTAATCATTATTGAAAACTAAGGATTGGATTAAATTTATTTCTAAGGGCCTTTCAAATTTTTGAAAGGCCTTTTTGTTTTATCTATTGTTCCAATTGAACAACTTTCTTTAATAATGAAATAATTGATTTCGCAACTAATCTAGAAATTCCTGCAATAATTTAAACTCTTTCTTATCTTTGTTACTTATGGCAGGCAACACATTGGGAACCTTATTTAAGCTTACTACTTTTGGCGAAAGTCACGGACTAGCCTTGGGTGGAATTATTGATGGTTGCCCCGCTGGTTTAGAAATTGATTTTGATTTTATTAAATCAGAATTACAACGTCGTAAACCGGGACAATCACATATTGTTACGCAACGTAAAGAAGAAGATGAAGTAGAATTTCTTTCTGGAATTTATGAAGGAAAAACTACAGGTACTTCAATTGGTTTTATAATTCGTAATGAAGACCAAAAATCTAAAGATTACAATCATAATACAAATGTTTATCGCCCTTCTCATGCGGATTATACTTATGATACCAAATATGGCATTCGCGACCATCGTGGCGGCGGGCGCTCATCTGCGCGTGAAACAGCTTGTCGTGTTGTAGCAGGTGCTATTGCTAAACTAATTTTAAAAAAGGATGGAATTCAAGTTCATGCGTATGTATCTCAAGTTGCACATATTAAATTGAAAAAAAAATATTCTGAATTAGATTTAAGTAAAACAGATTCAAATATTGTTCGTTGCCCAGATGCAGAAACTGCTGAAGCGATGATATCCTTAATTGAAGAAACACGTAAAGCAGGCGACACAGTTGGTGGAATCATAACTTGTGTTTGTAAAGGTGTGCATGCAGGATTAGGAGAACCAGTGTTTGATAAACTACATGCAGATTTAGGAAAAGCAATGCTAAGTATTAATGCTGTAAAAGGTTTTGAATATGGGGCAGGTTTTGACTCAATTCACAAAAAAGGCTCTGAACTAAACGATTTGTTTGAGACTAAGGACGGGAAAGTAATTACGAGCACAAACAATTCCGGTGGAATACAAGGTGGCATTACTAACGGAATGGATATTTATTGTAATGTGGCATTTAAACCAGTTGCAACCATTATGCAGGAACAAGCTACTATTGATAGTGCAGGAGAAGCAACGAGCATTCATGGTAAAGGTAGGCATGACCCATGCGTATTGCCACGTGCTGTGCCTATTGTTGAAAGCATGGCAGCATTGGTGTTACTAGATCATATTTTAAGAAATAAAACGACCAAATTAAATGAACTTTTCTAAGAACGGATTAATTATATCAATTGTTATTGCAATGATTTTGGGTATCGTGCTAGGTGCCACTATTAACAATAACAAAACTACAGCATACGCAGCAGCTAAAGAAACCGCATTACAACAATGCAATGGAAATGAAAAACATGAATCAATTGTTAAAGCTGTTTATGATAAACAAGAAAAGAATGCTAAAAAAGATATAGCTTCCAATTTTTCTTTACTGAGTGATATCTTTCTTCGTCTTATTAAAATGATAATTGCCCCGCTAGTATTCGCAGTGTTGGTAGTAGGTGTAGCTAAAGTTGGCGATTTTAAGGTAGTAGGACGAATAGGAGGGAAGACACTTATTTATTTTACTTGTGCAACATTAATTGCATTAAGTTTAGGTTTAGTAATTGTAAATGTGTTTGAACCAGGAAAAGCCATGCATCTCGAATTGCCTGAAGTAGGCGCAGATACTGGTGTTAAAGTAGCCTCGCAAACTGCTAAGAATTTTGTTAATCATGTAATTCCGCAAAGTATTGTAGAAGCAATGGCAAACAATGAAGTGTTACCCATTGTAATATTTGCATTGTTTTTTGGTATTGCAGCTGCAGCTGTTGGAAACAAAGCAGATTCCTTAGTTAATTTGCTAGATGCTCTTTCACATATTATGTTTAAGGTTACTAATTATGTGATGAAGTTTGCACCCGTTGGTGTGTTTGGTGCAATTACAGCTGTAGTAATAACGCAAGGTTTGGATGTACTCTCAGGATACGTGTATCTTATTGCCTGTTTCTTTGGTGGATTGTTGTTCTTTGTTTTTGTAGTGCTATTTTTAATTTGTGCAGTATTAAAAATAAAATTCTACAAATTATTAGGTTTGATTAAAGAACCACTTTTGCTTGCATTTAGCACAGCCAGCTCGGAAGCAGCGATGCCAAAAACAATAGAGGCTCTTGAGAAATTTGGAGTATCTAAAAAAGTAACGAGTTTTGTTTTGCCTTTGGGTTATTCGTTTAACCTTGATGGCTCTATCATGTATATGACTTTTGCAACTATGTTTATTGCACAAGCATACGGAATGGATATTTCTTTCGCCGACCAAATTAAAATGATGTTGATTTTATTACTTACATCAAAAGGTGTTGCCGGTGTGCCTCGTGCCTCATTTGTAGTAATTGCAGGTATGCTTGCCATGTTTAAAATCCCAGTTGAAGGGATGTTGCTTTTATTAGCTGTTGACCAATTATTAGATATGGGCCGCTCTGCAACTAACGTAATTGGTAACGCCGTAGCTTCTGCTGTTGTAGCGAAGTGGGAAGGGGAGAAGATTTAAGAGAATTAGTGTTTCAACTTTGTTTAACTTATAACTAACTATTTTTCTAAAAAGCTAATTTCAAACTTATCCTAGAACCTTCTATTTTCATGCTTTTTTAGTATCTTTGCCACCGAAATTTTGAGGGTAAACAAACCTTTAAGCTTTCAATCTAAAACTTAAAATTATCAATACAGAAATAGAATATATAGGCGAACATGTGTGGGCAGGCAAGCTGGGCAATTTCTTTATCGTTTTGTCATTTGTAGCTGCTTTATTTTCAAGTATTTCGTATTACTTTTTAGCTCGTAATCCAATTGATACTTCTTGGAAAAACCTCGCGAGAAAAGGATTTTATCTTCATGCACTTGGTGTATTTGGAATTGTAGGCACATTGTTTTTCATGCTTTACAATCGTTATTTTGAGTACCAATATGTTTCTCAGCACTCCAACTCAACCATGGCAATGCAATATATTTTTGCGTGTTTTTGGGAAGGACAGGAGGGAAGCTTTATCCTTTGGACCTTTTGGCATGTAGTTATTGGTTTAATATTAATGCGTACCGCAAAATCATTTGAGGCTCCAGTAATGTTTATGCTCTCTTTTGTTCAGGTGTTTCTTACAAGTATGTTATTAGGTATAGTTGTATTTAAAGTTCGTATAGGAATGAATCCATTCTTATTATTAAGAGAGCATCCAGATTACATGAACATCCCAATTTTGAAAAACCCTAATTACGTCGAAAAAATTGGAATGATGGCAAAGGGTTTAAATCCTTTACTGCAAAATTATTGGATGACGATTCATCCTCCAACCTTGTTTTTAGGATTCGCATTAACGGTTGTTCCTTTTGCTTATGCCTTTGCTGGTATTTGGAAAAAAGATTTTACTACTTGGCAAAAACCAGCTTTACCTTGGACCTTTGTTGGTGTTGGTATTTTAGGAATTGGTGTTTTAATGGGCGGCGCTTGGGCATATGAAGCATTAAGCTTTGGTGGTTTTTGGGCTTGGGATCCGGTGGAGAATGCATCTATGGTGCCATGGGTAACTTTAGTTGCAGCGGGGCATGTAATGATTATTAATAAAAACAGAAAAGGATCTTTATTCATTTCTTTTTTCTTAGCAATCGTATCATTCATTTTAATTCTTTATTCAACATTCCTTACGCGCAGTGGTATACTTGGCGATTCATCTGTGCATGCTTTTACTGATTTAGGAATGCAAAAACAATTATTATTGTTCTTGTTGATTTTTGTTTATGCTTCTGTTGTTATTCTGTTAAAAGAAAAAACTTTGCGTTTAATTTATATCTGTGCTTCAGTAATAACATTGTTATGTGTATTCGCCTTTAGTATTTTACCTTCTTATATTTTATTATCGTGGGGAACAATTAGTGCAATTTTTATAGTAATTGGTTATGTGAAATTCTTCCCAAAAGATAAAGGTGAAGATGGAATTAGCTCTCGTGAGTTTTGGATGTTTGTAGGTAGTTTAATGTTGTTGATGAGCGCTGTCATTATCAGTTTATTTACTTCTACACCTATCTTTAATAAACTACTCGGGCAAAAAGGTGCACCAATAGATATTTATACTTATAACAAATGGAGTTTACCTTTTGCTGTTATCGTAATGCTGTTAAGTGGATTTGCTCAGTTTTTAAAATATAGTAAAACCGATATGTCGAAGTTTTACAAAAATTTAAGTGTGTCCTTAATTATTTCCTTAGCTATTGGTTTAACCGCTGCATTTGCATTATACTCATCAAAAGCTTACGATTTAGCTCCCGAAAAGCAAC
>CANJJP010000173.1 GCA_947474485.1 Bacteroidota bacterium
CTTAAGTTCAGGAGAATTTAGTTTACTTAAAGTTGAATCAACTTCTATTTTTTTTGCCAACTCAGCATCCTTTACCGAATTTCCACATGAAAACAAAAAAAAACTTAAAACACTTATAATAATTGAAAATAGCTTCATACTTTAATTTTGCTACAAATTTAACATACTAGTCGAATTTGTGGAATTAAATTTAATAAGTGGCTGCATTTTTGTTGTAAGTGGATATATAAAAAACTACTTTTATAAAATGAACAGGATATATCTATACTTTTTCTTTGCAATTTTAATGTGTTTTGGTGCTCAGGCGCAACAGAAGGACACAACACGAGCTTTAGATCCAGCTTCCGATTTTTACAAAGCTGCATTAAAACAAATTGACTCTACTTTTTATAAAGATGCTATAAAAACACTAAACAAAGCAATTAAAATGAACCCTGAAATGGTTCCTGCCTATAATAAACTTGCTTATTGCAAAATGCAAACTAAAGACTTTAAAGGGGCACAAAAAGATTTGCAACAATCACTTAAATTACAGCCCGATAACGAAGAGTGCATAAAATACTTAGGCCGAGCATACTTTCTTGACCAAAAATATGATGATGCTAAAAAAAATTATGATGACGGCTTAAAAATGAACCCTGACGATCACGAATTACTTTACTATATTGCTGAACTTAAACTAATAGGAAAAGACAACAAAGGGGCGCTTGCCTCATTAAATGACTGTTTATTTCATAAAACCAAATACGCTCCCGCTTTAATTAAAAGAGGTGCAATAAAATATGAAATGAAAGAATATAAATATGCCATAAAAGACTTAAGCGATGGAATAATGGAAAATAAGGACACTACATTTGACAAAGAAATATTTAGAACAAGAGCAAAAGCTTATTTTGAAGTAGGTGATTTTAAAGCCGCAATACAGGATTACACAAAAATAATCGATCGTTTCCCTAAAGATGAAGATGCACTAACATACAGAGGAGGAGCGAAAATAAATGTAAATGATAATTCAGGATCTGTGGATGATTGCACAAAAGCTTTAGAAATAAACAAAAAGAGTTTTGTAGCTTACAACTTTAGAGGAACTGCAAAAGGCGGCTTAAAACAATATGTGGAAGGTTTAAAAGATTTAGATATGGCTTTAAAATTAAAGTTTGATTACCATCCTGCATACGTAAATCGTGCTGCAATAAAAATGGCTTCAAAGGATAAAAAAGGCGCTTGCTCTGATTTAGAAAAAGCTGATCAACTCGGTAGTCAAGTTGCATACAAATTAATTCAACAATATTGTTCAGGACAATAATGGAAAAACTAGATAAAGACTACTGGGCAAACCGATATAAAAACAATGAAACAGGTTGGGATATTGGAGAAATATCAACTCCTCTTAAAGAATATATTGATTGTTTAGAAGACAAATCTATTTCCATTTTAGTGCCTGGAGCAGGAAATGCTTATGAAGTTGAGTATTTATTTAAAAATGGATTTACAAATGTTTTTTTACTCGATATAGCTCAAGAGCCTATAGAAAACTTTAAAAAACGAGTGCCAAATTTTCCCAAAGAACAATTAATTGTTGGAGACTTTTTTGAACTTAAAGAACAATATGATCTAATAATTGAACAAACCTTTTTTTGCGCCCTTAACCCAACTTTAAGGGTTAGTTATGTATCAAAAATGAATGAATTATTGAAACAAAATGGCAAATTGATAGGATTGCTTTTTAATATCCCCCTCAACGACCAAAAGCCTCCCTTTGGTGGCAATATAGAAGAATATAAAAAAACATTTGAGCCAACATTAACGTTTCAAAAATTAGAAATAGCTAAAAACTCTATTAAACCAAGAGAAAACAATGAATTGTTCTTTATTTGTACAAAAAATAATACTCATCAATAAATACAGAATATTCGTCTAATTATAACTTAAGTTATTGTAAAATTCATCTTTATTCGTTATATTTGTAAAGCAAGTTCTAATATTAATATTGAATCTTTGAGCCAACAAAATCAATTTAGATTAGTTGAATTAGATTACCAATAAAAAACATAATTTTCAGATGAAACCAGAAGCTAAAAAGGTTGCAATGGCATTACAAGGTGGTGGAGCTCATGGAGCATTTACTTGGGGAGTGTTGGACCGTTTATTAGAGGCAGATGAAGTAGTTGCAGACGCCATGTGTGGCACAAGCGCAGGAGCAATTAACGCAGTTGTTTGCGCTTATGGTTTACATACTGGAGGTCCAGCTAAGGCTAAAGAACTACTAGAACAATTATGGAAAAAAGTATCAATTTCTGGAAGTTTCTTTTTTAAACCATCTGGTTGGGATAAATACATGGGAGGCGGAGATATTTATAACTCAGCTGGTTACATGATGTTTAATGCCATGAGTCAGTTCATGTCGCCTTATAATTTTAATCCATTTAATTATAATCCATTAAGAGACATTTTAAATGACATCGTTGATTTTAATGAACTGCATAGATACAACAATAAAAAATTATATGTTTGTGCAACAAATGTAAAAACCAATAGAGCAAAAATTTTCACTAATGAAGATATTACTGTTGATGCGGTTTTAGCTTCTGCATGTTTACCTTTTCTTTTTCAAGCTGTTGAAATTGATGGTGAACATTATTGGGATGGTGGATACCTTGGAAACCCTCCGATTTTTCCAATAATTACGCACACAGACATTAGAGATATTTTATTAGTAAAGATTAACTCCATCAATATTAAATCAGTTCCAACAACTGCTAGAGATATTGCGGATCGCGTAAACGAAATTTCTTTTAATAGCAGTTTGATTAATGAAATGAGAATGATTCATTATCGTAACGAATTAATTAGAAGCGGTACATTAAAACAAGATGATGCAATAAATCGTGAAATCTTTATTCATACCATTTCGGGATACAAAGATTTGGGGCAATTAAATCATTCGAGTAAAATGAATACTTCTTGGGAGTTTTTAGAAAATCTAAAAAACAAAGGTAGGGAAGCTGCTGATCATTGGTTAAACAATGAGTTCCAAGAAGTAGGTTTACATTCAACTTTTGATGTAGAAGAGCATTTCTTTGTAAAATACTAATTTAATTTATACTTCGTTTAAAGAGGCAACGATTAAGTCGCATGCCTTTATTAATTCTTCATCCGAAATAATTAATGGTGGTGCTAAACGCATGGCGCTTGCACAAAATAAGAACCAATCTGTTATTACGCCGTTTTCGATGCATTTTGCAATAATGCGCATATTCAAATCAACATCACCAAATTCAACAGCAATAAGTGCTCCAGAGCTTCTTATTTCTTTAACTAAAGGATGTTTTATTTTATCGTGAATAATTGCTTCAATGTTTTTTGCACGTTTATATAGTTGAGTAGAATTGATTTCAGTTAGTGTAGCTAAAGATGCTGCGCAACAAACTGCATTACCTCCAAAGGTTGTAATGTGACCTAATACAGGATCGTTAGTAAAACAATCCATGTTTGCTTTAGAGGAAATGAAAGCACCTATAGGCATTCCTCCTCCCATTGCTTTTGCTATTAATAAAACGTCAGGAACTATACCAAACTGTTCAAAAGCAAAAAGAGTTCCTGTTCTACCAAAACCTGTTTGTATTTCATCCAACACTAAAAGTGTTCCAGTAGCTTTACAACGAGCACTTAGCTTTTTTAAAAAATCATTTTTTGGAACATTCACCCCCGACTCTGCTTGCACAGGCTCCACAACAACACAAGCAGTTCGCTCAGTTATTTGTAATAAATGCTCTTCATTATTAAACTCAATAATTTTTGTATCAGGCAATAATGGTCGGAACGAATTTTTAAATTCTTCACTTCCCACTATACTTAAAGCACCATGCGTACTTCCATGGTAGGCATTTTTAAAACTGATAATCTCTGTTCTGCCTGTAACACGCTTTGCTAACTTCATAGCGCCTTCTGTAGCTTCTGCACCTGAGTTAACAAAGTAAACCGAATCTAAACTTGATGGAAGTAAATCAGTAATTGCTTTGGCCAAATTAACTTGCGGACTTTGAACAAACTCACCATACACAATGGTATGCATAAACGTATTAGCTTGTTTGGTAATTGCTTCCACCACTTTTGGATGACAATGTCCCAATGAACTAACCGAAATACCAGAAATTAAATCGAAATACTTTTTACCTTTTGCATCAATTAAATAAACGCCTTCCCCCTTCTCTATCTCCAAAGCCATTGGCGCTGGACTCGTTTGAGCTACATGACGTAAAAATAATTGTCGTTGATTGAGGTTCATTTTTTCTAAATTCATTGTTGGTGACAATACCAACAATGGAAGTGAATATTTTATTCTTTTTAACTAGACCTTCCAATTTGGAATATCAAGCTTTATGGTATCACAAAACGCGACAACATAATGTTTTTATTTATAAGCCGCAACTAATTCCTTCAAACGCTTTTGCACTTTCTCATTAGGTTTAACTAATGGCAAGCGTACATTTGAACCGCACACTTTTAATAATTCTAATGCAATTTTTACTCCACCAGGATTTCCGTCAGCAAATAGTTGCTCAGTAATTTCAAAGGTTTTGTAATGCAGTTTTTGTGCTTGTGCAATGTTTCCAGCTAATGCTTGACGAACCATTTCAGAGAAATCTTTTGGATAAGCATTTGCTAAAACAGAAATAACACCATCAGCACCTGAAGCAATTAATGGTAAGGTTAAATTATCATCACCACTTATTACTAAGAAATCTTTTGGTTTGTTTTTGATGATGCGCATACATTGCTCCACATTTCCACTTGCTTCTTTAATAGCGATGATATTTTTAAAATCATTTGCCAAACGTAATGTAGTTTCAGAAGTCATGTTAGACATTGTTCTACCTGGAACATTGTATAAAATAATTGGCAATGGAGAAACACCTGCAATCATTTTATAATGCTGGTAAATTCCCTCTTGAGAAGGTTTATTATAATATGGAGAAACTGAAAGTATTGC
>CANJJP010000174.1 GCA_947474485.1 Bacteroidota bacterium
CGTCAATCATTTTATAATATCGAAAACAGCTCTTCTCTTTTAAAAATGAATATCCATGATGTTCAATATAAAATAAAGTATCCATTTAGTGAAGTGCTTGCTGTTAAAGGAACTTTAACTTATCGTAATGATAGAAAGGTGTACACTGCATTAGATGACAATACACTTGAACGTAAAAACGATTACGATAATTATGTTGGCGCAAAAGCTGAATTAATTTTTGATAATACTAAAAGTTTGGGGCTAAATTTATACAGAGGAAATCGCTCTAAGATTTTTGCTGAGTACTGGAAACGCGTTGACATTAAGGATTTAAAAAAGAGAAATGATTTAATTGTTTTTGGTTTTGATTTCCGTAACTACACAAAAATTCACCGCAATTTTATTTGGGCAAATCGTTTAGCAGGAAGTACTTCGTTGGGAACGGATAGATTGTTATATTATTTGGGCGGAGTTGATAATTGGTTTGCACCTAAGTATGATTACAATATTAATATTTTATATCCAGAAAAATATCAATTCCAAACCATTGCAACAAGTATGCGTGGCTTTAAACAAAATGCACGTAACGGAAATAATTTTGTAGTGTATAGTTCAGAATTGCGGATGCCACTTTTTAATTATATAATGAATCGCCCTATTCGTTCTGACTTTATTAATAATTTCCAAGTAATTGGATTTACTGATATCGGAATGGCTTGGTATGGCTGGAATCCTTATAGTGATGAAAACACAGAGAATAGAACCTATGTTCCAGGAAACCCTGTTACGGTTGTTTTAATTCAAAATAAACAACCTCTAATTGCAGGTTATGGTTTTGGATTCCGTTCTCGTTTGTTTGGTTACTTCTTTAGAGTAGATTTATCGTGGGGATTGGATAATAAAGTGAAACAAGATAGAATAACGTACCTTTCATTTACAACTGATTTTTAATTGGAAGCCTTAAACAAAAAAAAGACTATGAATGACATTATCATCCTGCTTGCTGTAGGATTAGCTGCCGGTTTTTTAAGCGGACTAGTTGGCATTGGAGGCGGAATTATAATTGTACCTGTACTTGTTTATTTTTTAGGTTTCACTCAACAACAAGCGCAAGGCACAACTTTGTTTATGTTTTTGTTTCCAATAGGTATTTTAGGTGTGATGAATTATTACAAAGCAGGCGCAATTGATTGGAAAGTTGCCGCCATTATCGCCGCTACCTTTTTTGTAGGAAGTTTTTTTGGATCAAAATTGGCAATTGGTATCGACCAAGCAACAGTGAAAAAAATATTCGGACTCATAATTATTGCCTTAGGAATTAAAATGACTTTTTGGAAATAGTATGCAAAACGATTTACTTGAAAATATAAAACTTGCTGCGAAACAAAATTTCGAAAAAATTAAATTCATTCGCGAGCACCTGCATGCACATCCTGAATTATCTTTTAAAGAATTCGAAACTTCGAAATACATTAGCAAACTATTAAAGGAGTTTGGAATAGAACACACAACGGGGCATGTTAAAACTGGAATTGTTGGTGTAATAAAAGGAAATGCTTCAGCAACAAAAACAATATTGCTGCGTGCTGATTTAGATGCGCTTCCTATAACAGAACAAAATAATGTTTCTTATAAATCTAAAAACGAAGGTGTAATGCATGCGTGTGGGCATGATGTGCATTCGGCTTCTTTATTAGGCGCGTTAATTATTTTGAACGAATTAAAAGCACACCTTCCTATTCATGTAAAATTTATGTTTCAACCAGGTGAAGAAGTCTTACCAGGTGGCGCGTCATTAATGATAAAAGAAGGTGTGCTTCAAAACCCTACTGTTGATAATGCAATTGGGCAACATGTGTTCCCAAGTATGGAAGTTGGCAAAGTAGGTTTTAGAAAAGGAATGTACATGGCAAGTACAGATGAAATTTATATTACTGTAACTGGCAAAGGTGGCCACGCTGCAATGCCTGCCGAATATATTAATCCATTATTAATTGCTTCCGAATTGCTAAGCTCTTTGCATAGCGATTTTATGCTAACAAAAAAATATCAGCAGCTACCTGAGTTTGTTGATGCACCAACCGTTTTAGCTTTTGGTAAAATAGAAGGTCTGGGTGCAACCAATGTTATTCCACAAAAAGTAGAGATTGCAGGAACCTTTAGAACAATGAATGAATTGTGGCGCGAAGAAGCACATAAACACATTGTTATAACTGCTAATGGAATTGCCACCAAATGGAACGCAACAATTGAAGTGCGAATAGAAAAGGGTTATCCCTTTTTAGTAAATGATGAAGAGCTTACTACTAAAAGTATAAAAGCGGCTCAAGATTATTTAGGAACTGAAAATGTAGAAGAACTTCCTTTACGCATGACTGCCGAAGATTTTGCATACATATCTCAAGCAGTGCCAAGTTGTTTTTATCGATTAGGAACGGGTAATGCTGCTAAAAACATCACCTCAGGTGTTCATACATCTACTTTCGATATTGACGAAAAGGCCTTAGAAATAGGTAGTGGCCTTATGGCTTGGCTTGCTTTTAATGCTGTTTAATTTTACTAAAAAATTCTTACATTTGTATCATTCAACTAACACAAGATGAAAAGAGATTTTCGTCCCAAACAAATATTTATATGAAATAGCCAAGTACTGAAGCGAATAAATACAAATTGTATTACTTGGCGTATAACATATGGCAATTAAAAAACAAAAAAACAAGCATATGAAAAAAATTATTGTTACAACAAAAGCTCCTGCGCCAATTGGACCTTACAATCAAGCAGTGTTAGCAGGTGATACCTTGTATGTTTCTGGTACAATTGCTTTGGACTTAGAAACAAACAAATTAATGAAACTTGCTATTAAAGAAGAAACTAAGCAAGTAATGGAATATTTAGCTGAGATTTTGAAAGCAGCTGATATGACTTTTGATAACGTTGTAAAAACAAGTATTTTCTTAAGTGATATGAATAGCTTTGTGCAAGTAAACGAAGTGTATAGCGCTTTCTTTACAAAGGATTTCCCTGCACGTGCAACCATCGAAGCTAAGCGTTTACCTAAAGATGCAAATGTGGAGATTAGTTTAGAAGCTGTTAAGTAATTTATTATCGAATTATAATTTAAAGGGTTTACTTTTCAGTAAACCCTTTTTTATTTGTACAGTTGAGCTTGCGGAGTTTTTATTTTAAGCTCACACTTTGCTATAATTGAGTTTCAATTAAGAGTGTTGCGAGCTCTAAATTGTATTACATCATAACAAATTCTCTAAAATTTTCTCTATCAATTGTTTTAGCTTGCGCATTATAGTTTTCTATAAATGATTTTGGAATTTTGTTTTTTCCTTTGCTGTTCCATTTAAACTCAAATGCGCTTAATTGCCCCGCTCTATCTTCTACAAAATCAATTTCTTGTTTTTGAACAGTACGCCAAAAATAATTATTAGTGTATTGTTGATGGTATGCCTGAAGTTTTATACGTTCAGCTATTAAAAAATTTTCCCATAATGCGCCTTCGTCGTTTCTTAAATCCAATGGATTAAGATTATTAATAATCATGTTTCGTATTCCATTATCGTAAAAATAAATTTTACGATTGTTTTTTATTTCATTGCGTTGGTTACGGCTAAAGCTATTTAATTGAAAAATAATAAATGATTTTTCTAACACATCCAAGTAGCGCATTACAGTTAACTTATCAATACCTAGAAGATTAGCTAGTTCGTTATACGACACCTCACTGCCAAGCTGCAGGGCAAGGGCTTTTAATAGGCGCTCAAGTATATCTGGTTTTCTGATGCCGGTTAATGAAAGCATATCTTTGTACAAATAACTACTTGTTAATTGTTGTAAAGTTTGCTGTTCATCACTTGTATTAGTTATTACATCAGGATACATTCCGAAAATCAATCTGTGTTCAAGTTGTTGCTCGGCAGCTAAATAACCATTGTGTTTTTCAAATTCTTCCCAACTTATTGGATATAGATGATATTCTAATTTACGACCAGTAAGCGGCTCTTGTGTTTTATTGTTTATTTCGAGTGCCGATGAGCCGCTTACAATTAACTGCACATCTTTAAACTGATCGGTAATTATTTTTGAACTAATCCCAATATTAACAATGCGCTGCGCTTCATCAATAAAAACAATTTTGTGCCTTCCTATAATTTGTTTTAAATTAAAGGTCTTAGCATCTTTTAGTTTTGTTTGCACAGTTGAATCATCTCCGTTTAAAAATAGGTAGTCGCTGCCGTTTAACAATTCATTAATTAACGTAGTTTTGCCTACTTGTCTTGGGCCAAGTATAACCAGCGCCTTTCCTTTAAAAAGCTTAGTTTCAAGTGTATGTTGTAAAATCCGGTTTATCATATAGTCACCAAATATACTATATTTTTGGTGATTGTAATCACCAAATAGTATATATTTTTGGTGATTTAAAGTGTTTTGCTTTGTTACACACTGGCGTGAAGGCTTTAGTATATAAAAACTTATGCTTTACACGCATAACACTATACCGCAAAGCAAATGTTTAGATAATCTAAAATTTTATATCTTGCACTAAGTTTTATGCAGTTTTAATTTTGGTGATGTGACCGAGGAGGCGAAGCTGTAATAAAACAAAAGGTTATTAAGAAAATAAAGCTTGGTTTAAAGCTTTATTTTTTTGACAGGTACCTTCGGTACACCGAAGGTTTTCATTCAGAAAAAGCGGAGAAATATGAAAATAAAGGGAAAGCGTCGCGGGTTCGAGTCCCGTCCAGACCGGATTTGGAAATAGATTAAGAGAATTATAATTGAATATGTCAGAAGAAAAAAATAAGAATCAATTAGCGGTAGTAAAGAATAATTCATTGACCAAAGTTTCAAATACTTTAGCAATAACCAACAAATTACTGAGTGAAATCAAAGGAAGAGAAATTGAGCGTTTTTTCACAAAACACCCTGATTTTTTTCTCGATTTAATATCAAAGAACTACCCTA
>CANJJP010000175.1 GCA_947474485.1 Bacteroidota bacterium
AATCCAACTGCTATGCAGTAGAAAATATTACAAGAGTAAAAATCGTATAAACATAGTATTCATAATAGTTACAGCCGATGTTTATAACCCAACTGTCTATTTACGAATAAATAGCCGTAGCATAAATTGTTTTTGAATAAGAGAAGGAAAAAGCGTCTTCTGTTTGGTAATCCAACATCCATAGCAATAAGGAAGTGTTTTATGCCGGTTTAATCTGTGTAATACAAAATGCTTTTGAATACATTACCGCACCCATATCCAATTGCTGTTTCCACTGTTCGTATTTACCTAAAGCTTTAACTGAATCAATGATGTTGAATTTTTCTACTGCATAATCCACATCCATAAACAAGTCATTTTTTACAACACTTGAAGCAAGCATTTTTACTTGTTTTCTATTTAATTTTTTGCCCAGCTTTATTTTCTCAATGTTTTTTGCTACAATTGTAAAAGGTAAAGCTTCTGTTGTGTTAAATAAACTAGTTAGGCTATCCAATGCAGGATTAGGTTCAATTAATTCTAGCGGGGCAGCTATCGTGTCTTTTACCAAATCTTGTTTAGTACAATAACAAGATCTTTCGCTGGCGCATCACTTGAACACGATGTTAAAACTAAAAAAGAAACAAAAAGTAAAAGGAAAATATGCGCATAAAATTTGTTTTGATTTATTCTTTTTCAACCAACAATCGCTCGCAAACCAATCCACTTAAGTGTTCTGAGGCACGTTTGCCATAACTTACTTCCATGCTACCATCAAATTTTTCGATGGATTTAATTTTTATTTTAATGCCTAGCTTTAGTTCGCGAGTGTTTAAAAACTTAAGAAAATCTCCAGAGGAATTAGTAACCCCCGAAAGTTTTACATTGTCTCCAACTTTACAATCGCTTAATTTGCTAAAGTGAATCCACTCCATTTTACCTGTTTTATCTGGAATAGGAGAGCCATGCGGATCAAACTTTGGATAACCAAGTAATTCATCCATTTTCTCGAAAAACTCGGGAGAATGAATATGTTCGATTTGTTCAGCAATTTCATGTACTTGTTCCCAACCAAAACTCATTTGTTCCACAAGAAACATTTCGGTAAGGCGGTGTTTGCGGATAATTAATCCAGCTTCCCTCCTGCCCTTTTCGGTAAGTTTTAAAGGCTTGTAACTTTCGTAATGAACGAGCTTCTTTTCTCCCAGCTTTTTCATCATACTGGTAACCGTTGGCATTTTTATTTGCAGATGTTTGCTTAGCTCATTTACGCTAACTTCTCCATTCTCTTGCGAAAGATTGAATAAGGCTTTTAAATAGTTTTCTTCGGTAAGAGAATTCATGATGGCTAAGGTAAAGCGAATAATGAAAAGATAAAAATTAAATCTATTGTTATTCAATTGGTTTATAAGTAAAATATATTTGTTAGATTAATCTAACTATTTATATTTTTGCTTTATGTTTTTAAATAAATTTTTAATTTTTCTATTAATTATTTCTTGGCAGCTGGGCAGTTCTCAAAGCGGAAAAATTATAGGAATGATCAAGCTTGAGCAAAGTAAAGCTGGGTTTGTAAATATTGGAATCCCTGAATTAGGTATTGGAACTGTAAGTGAAGCTAAGGGATATTACGAACTTAAAAATATTAAACCTGGAAACTATAAACTAGTTGTTAGCCTAATTGGTTATGTTACTCAGGAAAAGAATATTGAAATAAAGGATTCTATTACCCTTATAAACGACTTTTATCTCCTAAAAAACGAATCCACCCTAAACGAAGTTGTAATTAGCGGAACACAGAAAGAAACAAGCAAATTAGATAGCCCAATTCCGGTAGAAGTTTATACCTCCAATTATTTCAAGAAAAACCCTACTCCCAATATTTTTGAAGCACTAAGTATTGTTAATGGAGTTCAGCCACAATTAAATTGTAATGTGTGCAACACTGGAGATATACACATTAACGGTTTGGAGGGACCTTACACCATGGTGCTTATTGATGGGATGCCAATTGTTTCTTTACTTGCAACAGTGTATGGTTTATCAGGAATACCAAACAGTATGATAAAAAGGATAGAAGTTGTTAAAGGTCCAGCCTCAACTTTATATGGTAGCGAAGCTGTTGGCGGATTAATTAACATCATTACAAAGGATGCCTATTCGGTACCTAAATTCTATACAGATATTTCTGCAACAGGACTGGGTGAATACAACATGGATATATCAACAAAGGGAGAAAAAGGTAAGGTTTCTGCCCTACTCGCTTTAAACGGCTTTTGGTTTGATAAAGTACACGATATCAACAATGACAACTTCACAGATATTACTTTACAAAAAAGATTTTCGATTTTTAATAAAATAAATTTTTCCTACAAACCACAGCGCACAGTAAGTATAGCATTTAGATATTTGTTAGAAGACCGGTGGGGAGGAGAAAGAAACTGGACAAAACAATTTAGAGGAGGCGATAGTATTTATGGAGAAAGTATTAAGACCAACCGAGCAGAAGCAATTGGTAAATGGGAACTGCCATTTGCTAAACAAAATGTTACTCTAGATTACTCATACAACTTTCACCAACAGGATAGTTATTACGGAACAACTAAATACTTCGCGCAACAACATACAGGCTTTACACAATTTCGCTGGGATAAGAAACTAAAGCAGCACGATTTATTAATGGGCCTACCCTTCCGTTTTATTCATTACGATGATAATACACCAGGAACAAACCAAGGAGATTCTATAAGCCAAACAAATGCGCCTAGCCAAACTATTTTACCTGGTGTATTTATTCAAGACGAGATTCGTCTTAAGGAAAAGCTAACAACGCTTATTGGTTTGCGTTATGATTACCACAATCAACATGGAAGTATATTTACTCCTCGCTTAAGTTTTAAATGGCAGCCTAACAAATTAAATACAATTCGCCTAAGCGGAGGAAACGGATTTCGGATAGTGAATTTATTTACCGAAGATCATGCAGCTTTAACCGGGGCAAGAAAGGTTGTAATAACTGAAGAGTTAAAACCCGAACAATCTTGGAATGGAAACCTAAACTACACCACACAATACTTCCACAAGAAAGGGTTTATTGAAGTTGATGCAAGTATCTTCTACACCTACTTCACCAATAAGATTGTTGCCGACTACACAACAAATGCCCAGCAAATAATTTATGATAACCTAAAAGGCTTTGCTGTTTCACGTGGAACAACTTTGAACTTAGATTTAAACTTTACAAAAGGGCTAAAGATTAAAACAGGAGTTACTTTTATGGATGTATATCAAAAAGAAATAAACACGCTTGGAAACCTAGTTAGAAGAAATCAACAATTTGCCCCGATTTATTCTGGTACATTTGTTCTTAGTTACACAATACCTAAAGCTAAAATAGTTTGCGACTTAAGCAGCAATTGGAAAGGCCCAATGTATTTACCTTTAGTTCCTAATGATTTCCGCCCAGAAATGTCGCCTTGGTTTGCCTTAATTAATTTACAACTGAGCCGCAAGTTCAAGAATGAACTGGAAGTTTATGGCGGAGCAAAAAACCTTTTGAACTTTGTACCAAAGAATCTAATCCTTCGTCCTGAAGATCCTTTCAATAAGAAAGTAGGGGAGAACAACCCTAATGGATTTACCTTTGATCCAAGTTATAACTATGCACCAATGCAAGGGATAAAAATATTCCTTGGTGTAAGGTGGAATTTTAATTAATCCAGCTTCGTCAGGCTCAGCATGACTTAATTAAAACATCAAGAATACGCATGTTAGCTTCGAGGACCTCAGCTAACAGGAAGTAATTTCTCTAATACAAATATTTCTCTTTTGTTATCATCAACCATTGCGATATACCCTGAGGCACTCGAGGGGTAAACTTGTGGTGTTCCACGTGAAACTTAATTGAAGATAAATTCAAGAGTGGAACTATAAAACAAAAGAAACATAATATATAATCATTGTTCATTTCTCGACTAAGCTCGAAGTAACAATGAAAGAAAGAGAAGATAAAACACAAAGAGATCTTAGAAAATTACCATTAGTATAAAAACACAAAAGGCTCGGAATTATACCGAGCCATTCTTTTGTTCCACGTGAAACAAGTCTTATCGTTTCTTGAAAATGTATATTTGAGAGGAGAATTCTAATCCTGTTTTGTTTGCTTTAAGGTTAGATCGAAGTCCAGTAAAGAAAGCTTTGAGGTAAGATATTTTACCATACTTACATTTCTCACTAAGCATTGATACATAATAGGAGTCAAATATCATTGGAAGAACCTTTACTTGTTTGTATCCTTTTGACTCAAGCAAACTCTTCATATCCTTTGGGATAAAATGATATAAATGACGAGGCACATCATAAGCTGCCCAAAAAGCTCCATACTTCTTAGCATCATAAGAAGAGCTATTAGGAACTGCAATTAATAAAGCTCCTTTATCATTTAGTCTTTTAGAAATAAAACTAAAGAAAGCATCTGTATCATGTATATGTTCCAATACATGCCACATACTAATAGCATCAAACTTCTCTTCTGGGAACTTAGCATCAAAATCAGAAATAGAAGAAGCTGATGTAATATCATTTGTATCCTTAGCAACTTTACGTGCGTCAGGATCTGGTTCAATACCGAAAGTATTCCAACCATTCTTTTTACATACCGAAAGAAAAGCTCCAACACCACAACCAAAATCTAAAATAGTTCCTTTCTTAACCGAGTGATGCATTACCAATTGCAGTTTCTTAATAAGAGTATAAGAACGCACCCAATGATACAATCGATGAATTAACCCTGTCTTTGTATTAGTATGAGAAATATAATCCTCCGATTTGTAATACTTTATTATTTTGCTTTCGGATGGGCGAGGGGAAGTGAACTTAAAACCGCAAGCCTTACATGATTGTATTTGAAAATCCTCTTTTGTTACAGTATGATCTTTACAAATAATAAAGGGAACA
>CANJJP010000176.1 GCA_947474485.1 Bacteroidota bacterium
ATTGCGTTTTGTTCTCTTTAAATTTTATCGACGGATTTTCCTTTCCGAAGCATAGTTGAAAAGATAAAACAAAGAATAGGAGATAAATGTAGTTTAAACTCATTTTGATTTAAAAATAATACCCGAAGATACGAAAAACAAGAAAGAGTAGAAATGATAGTTAGCAAGTGGTCAGTATTTCATGGTATGTGGTTAAAAACAAAAGCCTCAATCATCTAATGAAGAGGCTTTTGTTTTGGTGCGGAGACTGAGGGATTCGAACCCTCGATACGGTTACCCGTATACAAACTTTCCAGGCTTGCTCGTTCGACCACTCTGACAAGTCTCCGAATGCAGGGCTACAAAAGTAAGAATAAAACTATCACAACGAAATAAATAATTATAAGACGGAAGGGTAACAAAAAAGGCGGAAATTCCCGCCTTTTTTGTCCCGAAATCTAAAATAAATGTAAATACATTTTAAATTTCTTTATTTTTTGTCGAACGAGTTTGTACTATTGTTTTTCACATCAACATTATTTGACCCAGCACCCATCGATAAAATTTTAAATTCTGTGCGGCGATTTTGTTGATGCTCTTCTTCGCTACATGTTGATTTTACAGTTCCTTCACAAGCACATCCATTTAATAATTTAGATTCTCCATAGCCTTTTCCATTAATGCGAGTTGGGTTTGTGATTTTCCCTTTGATATAAGCGGCTGAAGCTTTAGCACGTTTGTCAGATAAAGTTTCATTGTATTTAACTGATGCACGGCAATCAGTATGTGAACCTAATTCAATAACCATTTCAGGGTATTTATTCATTACTGCTACTACTTTATCTAATTCAATGGCAGCGTCGGGACGAATGTTGAATTTACTTAAATCAAATCGGATGTCATTTATTACAACTAAATCACGTAAATCTTTTACTTCCTTATCCATTGTTAAATCTAATGCATCATTTGCATTGATGATTCCTGGCTTTGTAATAGTTTGGTTAAAGTTTACTGTTTTCGGGAAGTATCCCTCTTTAACTAATTCAATTTTATATGATAAGGCATCATTTATTTTTTTATCCGTTAGGGGTTTTAATGCGTCGCCAGTTGCAGGAGTAGCATCTGCCATAATTACTTGCCCCGTTTTCAAATCTGTAATTTTGTAGCTAACACCTTGTAATGGCTCTTTAGTTTTTCCATCAGTAACCAAAATACGGAATGCCATTCCTGGATCTTTTTCTAAGTTTAAGTCTTTTATTAATTCCGTTTTTTCTCCCAGTTCGTTTGTGTTGAATTTATTTTCATCGTCAAAATATTTTTCTTTTGTTCCTGCAAGAGCGTATTCTAATTGAGGCTCTACTTCAAATTCGTAAGCACCTGTTTCATTAGTGGTAATTGTTTTTACAACATTGCCACTTGCATCTTTCAAATCAATTTTTGAATTTGTTAAAGGAGTGGTTGTTCCCTTTTCAAACACTGTTCCTTTAATGAAATAATTTATTTTAAAAGAACGAGCTGCTGTTACAGCATAAATATCATCATCGCCAACTCCACCATCGCGATTAGATGAAAGATATCCAAACTTTCCTTCTTTGTCTAATACAAATCCAAAATCGTCTTTCCCAGTATTAACTTGTACTCCTAAATTCATTACTTTATTGTAAGAACCATCTTTTTCTGGTTGAGCAGAAAACACATCTAACTGTCCAAATCCTAAATGTCCATTCGAACTAAAGTATAATACATTATTACTTGCCATAAATGGGAACATTTCATTTCCTTCGGTGTTAATCGGCGCTCCTGCGTTAACTGGAGTTCCTATTGTTCCGTCTGAATTAATGATTGCTTTCCAAATATCTGTACCTCCTAATCCACCTGGCATGTCCGAAACAAAGTATAATGTCTTTTCATCTGAACTAAGTGTTGGATGCCCAACACTATATTCATCATTATCTATACTTAATTTTTCCGTATTCCATTTGCCTTCTTTTTTTACCGCTTTGAATAACTCAAGCATATTTACTCCTGTTTTACTCTTTTTATATTTTCCATTGAAGTAATTATTGCGAGTAAAATAAATGGTGTTTCCATCATTTGTAAAACATGAAGGTCCTTCGTGATACTTGGTGTTAAACTTCCCATCAAATTTTTTAATTTCTGTGAAATTTTTATTGGCATCAGGCTTTGTAACAAATAGGTTTAAGAAGGGCTTGTCATTCCACGTATGTATAAAAACATTTGAAATGGACGCTTGACGACCGGATACAAAAAGAATCTGATCATTCCATAATGTTGGTGAAAAATCTGCTTCTACCGAATTACCCTCAATAGTGTTTACGGTAAAATAGGGTTTCTCTGTTTTTAGTTTTGCAATGTCTGTTTTTTTCTTGTTAAATTCTAAAGCACGAGAGTCATTTCCTTTTATGCTGTTAAATTTCTCAAGTACATTTTCTGCTTCTGATTCTTTTCCATTTGCTTTCAGAACTTGAGAATACGCATATGTTTCCTCGGCATCGGATTTGTTTTCTGTATAAAGTTTTGCGTACCATTCTTCTGCTTTTATATAGTTGTTAGCATTATTGTAACTATCTGCTAAGCGTTTTATTATCTGGTCATTTGGATTTTTTCCTTTAGCCAATTCTTCGTACAAACTTGCTGCTTTAATATAAGCAAACGCTTCGTAATATTTATCTGCTCGTTTTTGTTTTGCTGATTGAGCAACTAATGAACTAGTAGCTAAAATAGCTGCACAAAAAATATAAATTATTTTATTCTTGATCATCTTATTTTAATCTATTTAAATATTAGAAATAACGTGGGGATTTTAACTTGTCTCTTTTTGTAATAAAATCATACATTAACATAATTTCAAAACTACCACTGTTATATTTTTGTAGTTTAGTGAGTGTATAGTCGTATGCAAAACCAACTTTAAATTGTTGAGTAACATTGTAACCAAATAAACCACTTACTGATTCTTTCCAACGATGCGCAAGACCAAACGACCACTTATCATTAATCAAAGCCTCAACAGTTGCATCTATTGATAACGGGGCCCCTTGAGTCATTTTGGTTAAAATAGTCGGTTTAATTTTTACATTATCACTAGCTTCAATTATTAATCCACCAATTAAAAATATGTGACGCTTTTCTAAAATATTACTTTGTGTGCTGTCCCCAGTTCTTAATTTATTTTGTAACATTTTTGGAGAACTTGCTCCAACGTAAAACTTGTCGCTGTATAAATAAAAACCACCTCCAACATTAGGTGCAATTGTTCTGCGTAATGTTGTATTAACAAAACTTGGATCGTTTGCAGTAATTGTTTCTAAAGATGCAATTTTCGGTTGAAACATATTTACTCCCGCTTTTAAACCTAAACCAAGTTTTAAAGTTTTTGTAAGTTTAAGATGATAGGCAAAATCACCAAACAAAAATGTTTGGTTAATAGGCCCAACTTTATCATTAACCGCAGAGAAACCTAGCCCCATTTTTTCATTAACAATTGGAGAGTGCACAAATACTGTTTGTGTAACAGGGGCGCCTTCGATCCCAACCCATTGACTTCTGTGCAGACCACCAAGTGTTAATGCGCCTCTGCTGCCTGCGTAGGCAGGATTTACAGAGATTGTATTATACATATACTGTGTAAACTGTGGATCCTGTTGAGCGGAAATTGTTCCGCCCAATAGTATCAAAAGTAGTAATGAAAATATATTTTTCATATTGTTTAATTTTTTCATTTTATAATTATTGTCCGTTACGGTTTAAGTAAATGTAACCTACCATTTTTTGAACTTCACCCTTTGCATCTTTATAAACTAGAATGTAGAAATAAGTTGCTTCAGGAGCTTTCTCATTACCAACAATCATTTTTCCAGTGCTTGTTCCATCCCACTTCACAGACACATTGTCATAAGCATCGGCTTCATAAATGATACTTCCCCAACGATTAAATATTTTCACATTGTTATCAGGGAAGTTTCCAATTCCTTTTATTTCTAAAACATCATTTATTCCATCTCCATTTGGTGAGAAACCTTGAGGTATAGTTAATACAATTTCATTTGTATTAATTGTAATAAACAATGTGTCGGTACTACAAAGTGCTGGGGTACTCGCATCGCATACTGTTACAACAACTGTATCAAAACCAACATAAGCGCTATTAGCTGTATAAGTATATGTTCCGTTGCTATTTAAAACAATTGTTCCGTTTATTGGGCCAGAAACTGGTGTAGTTCCATAAGTTAATCCTGTTCCCGAATCATTTGTTCCAATACTACCTGTAGTTGATGAACCTGATGTTACAGTTATGTTTTCATCAATAATGTTTGGATAAACTGTAATAAAGATTGTATCGTTTACACAAGCACTATTAAAGCATACTTGAACAATTACAGTGTCATATCCACTAAAGCCAGGGTTTGGCGTGTAGGTAAATCCACCATTTGGATTAACAACTGCTGTTCCATTATTAGGAGTATCCACAATGTTTCCTATTGTAGAACCAGTTGGGCCATCATTTGTTAATACATTTCCAGTGATTGGAGTTCCAGTAACACCACCTGCGTTTTCATTTGTAACAATAGGTCCAGTAATAACATTAATAAAAATTGTATCTGTTGTACAAAGTGCAGGAACACTTGCATCACAAACTGTTACAAGAACAGTGTCAGGTCCAATGTACCCATTGTTTGGAGTATAAGTGTAAGTTCCATTTGTTCCAATTGTAATTATACCATTGTTTGGACCAGAAACTGGAGTTGTTCCATAAGTTAAACCAGTACCACTATCATTTGTACCAATAGTTCCAGTAGAACTTGTACCAGAAGTAACAGTAATTGTTTCGTTATTAATGTCTGGATTTACAGTAATGAAAATAGTATCGTTTACACATGCACTATTAAAGCATACTTGAACAATTACAGTGTCATATCCACTAAAGCC
>CANJJP010000177.1 GCA_947474485.1 Bacteroidota bacterium
AATATTATTAATTATTAGCTCAACTGTTATTGATACTGAGCCTTTATAACTTAATGAGATAAAGTAAAATAATAAAGCGATTGAAAAGAAAAAGAAAATATTTTTTAGATTATATTTTACCGGGTAGAATTTTTTCCCAAAAAAGTAAGAAATAATCATCATTACGCCATATGAAAGCAAAGTTGCCCAGGCTGAAGCAGTGTAACTGTATCTTGGGATAAACACAAAATTAATCACCAAAGTTACTGTAGCTCCAACAATGGTTATAAGTGCGCCAAACTTAGTTTGTCCAGTAAGTTTATACCAAATAGAAAGATTGTAATAGATTCCTAAGAACAAGTTAGCTAATAGCAAAATTGGCACAACATGGATTCCAACACGGTAGGGTTCACTAACAAATTTTTGAATCCAACTTAAATTCATCATTGTTCCTAAAAAAATGAGTGAGCACCCAATAACAAAATACTTCATCACCAAAGCATTCATTTTTTTGGAGTCGGTATTGTTTTCATTGTTAAAGAAAAATGGTTCGGCAGCATATCTAAATGCTTGAATGAAAATAGTCATCAAAATCGAAATTTTATAACAAGCGCCATAGACACCAATTTCGTGTAGTCCAACATTTTCTGGAAGTAAATATTTTAAAATTATTCTATCAAAGGTTTCATTTACCATTCCTGCTAAACCTACTATTAAAAGTGGTAATGCGTAAAGCAACATTTTTTTCCAAAGTACTTTATCAAATTTGTACTCAAAACCAGTGAACTCTTTCGCTAATAAAAGCAGTGAAACTAAGTTGGCAATTAGGTTGGCAAGAAAAGAATAACCTATTCCAATTTCTGGATTGTACAAGCTTGCAAAAAAACTCTCTTCTCCCGTAGCTAAGTTAGCTTCGTAAGCATTTTTGCAAATAATAAAATAAAACACGTTCAGAAAGACATTTAAAAAAACATTTGCCATTTTAATAATAGCAAACTTTTTAGCATTGTTGTTTAATCTTAATCGCGCAAACGGAATTGCCATTAAGGCATCTGTACCAACAATTAAAATGGACCAAATAATAAAGTTTAAGTGGTCGCTATAATTAGTTAAAGCAGCGAGTTTCCCGGAAAAAATAAATAATATTAGAGATAAAGAAGCTGTACTTGCTAAAATAGAAATTAGTGCAGTGCTATAAACTGTGTTTTTGTTTTCGGCCTTGCTAGCAAAATTAAAAAAGGCAGTTTCCATACCATAAGTAAAAATGATATTGATGAAAGAGATGTAAGCGTAAATTTCTGTATTAACACCAAAATCAACAGGCTTATCAAAAATATACGTAAGTAAAGGAGTGAGCAGGTAGTTTAAGAACCTCGGTAATATGGTGCTTAAGCCATAAATTGCTGTTTGTCCTGCAAGTTTTTTTAATGGGTTCACCTACCAAATTTAGAGGATTTGAAAGTACGATTATTTGTAAAACAATCCTCAGCTAATTTCAACTAAATATTAACGAAATACGCAGTTTCTGATGGGTTAAATTAGCTTCATAAAAGCAAATTGACGAACTTTGTAATTAGTAATATGATGGACAATTTGATATATTTTATCCTTCTCGCTTTATTAGCAGAAGTGCTTGGCACGGTTGGCGGATTTGGATCATCCTTGTTTTTTGTTCCTATTGCAGGTTTTTTCCTAGATTTTCATTCCGTTCTAGGCATTACTGCTGTTTTTCATTTAGCTAGTAACATTACAAAAATTGCAATGTTTAAGAAGGGTTTCGATAAGGTAATGATAATAAGGATGGGAATTCCAGCTGTATTATTTGTAATTGCAGGCGCTTTTCTAACAAAATATATTGATTCAAAATTACTCGAAATTTCCTTAGCCATTTTCTTAATTGCATTAAGTAGTTTTCTTATCATGTTTAGAAATTTTAAAATCGAGCCTACTTCTTTTAATGCAATTAGTGGGGGTATAACCTCAGGTTTTGTGGCTGGACTTTTAGGAACAGGCGGGGCAATTAGAGGCTTGGTATTGGCAGCTTTCGATTTGAGAATGGAAGTGTTTATTGTGACTTCAGCAATTATTGATTTAGCAATTGACGCAAGTAGAAGCGTGGTTTATTTTGCTAATGGTTATGTGCATAAAGATGACTTATATTTAATTCCAATTTTATTAGTAGTTAGTGTAATCGGAACCTTTATTGGGAAGAAAATTCTTGAAAAAATTTCGGAAACACAATTTAAGTTTATTGTGTTAAGTTTAATTTTAGTAACTGGTTTGGTTACTTTAATTAAGTTTATGTTTATTAATTAAGAACTAAAATTTTAGTTACTTTTTTTTGAGTTCCATCAGGAGTTGCACACATAACCAAATAAACACCGCTTGCAACGCGTTCACCTTTAAAATTTTTAGCATACCAAGTTGCTTGTCCGCCCTCAACTGTTGCTTCGTAAACCATATTCCCAGCAACATCTGTTATTTTCATGATAGATTTATCAATAAGCCCCTTTATCATAATTGGACCGGTATAATTTGATTTCACGGGATTTGGATAAGCATAAACATCTTCGAACTTTTCATTCCCCTCAATAATTGTGTTTTGAAAAGAGATAAGTCCTTTATCCGTGGAGATAAAAACCTCACCTGTTTTTTGGTTGATAGCAATTTCAATAATTGAGTTGGAGAACAAGGGGCTATTTTCCTTTGTAAAATGCAACAGTTCCTTTTGTCCATCGGGTGAAATACAAAATACACCATTTTTATTTGTGCCAATCCATTTGTTATTAGCGCCATCAATTGCAATGCATTTCACATCTTCCGTTTCAAATAGAATTTTCGTTGCGCCTGCTTCTTCAATAAAAATTTGTTGAGCATTTACTGTCGCGTTTTCCACAACGTTTTCTGGATCATAAATAACATATATACCTTTGTTAGTTCCAATCCAAATATCTCCTTCGTTGTCTTCTTGTATACAATATATTATTGCTGCATTTATTTGCCCTTCTGCATCAGCGGTATTAATAGTGTATGTGTTTGCGGATGATGGAGTAGAAAAACTACCATCATGTTTATAAACTACAATGGATGGGTCGAGTGTAGTTACCCAAACTTGATTTGATTTATCAATTATAAGTTGGTCAGATTTTATGAATGAATTTGCGAAACTTAATGAATGCCATGTGCCATTTACATCGCGAGCTGTAATAATTTTGTTTGTATGGGCTGCTGCTACCCATAAGTTTCCATCTTCATCAGTTTCTACACAAGTAACACGAGTATCTGAACCTGAGCTTCCTTGGGCAAGTGGGAGAGGAGAGTTAGTGCAGTTAAAGACATTAATAATACTATCATTTAAGTACTCAAAAACACCTCCACTATAACTCCCAACAAAAAAGTGATTAGCGTCTTTTGGATCAAGCGCGACGCTATTAATATCTGTATATGGACCACCTAAAATTGTTTTAGCGTGTCTCCATTCCTCATTTTCATATATATATATTCCTTCTGAGAAATAAGTATTGAACGGATAGTCGGATAAATAAATTGGGGCAATTATTAGCTTATTATTTACTATTTTTATATCGTTTGCTAAAAAAGTATTAGGCGAATTAGGTTTATATTTAGTCAATTCAATTGGAGCTGACGAAACAGAATTAACTTTACATCGCATTAAACCATTGTTTTTGTCTGCAACCCAATAGTAATTTAAGTCAGCGTCAAAAACTAAATCAGTTGCTGCAAGATACATTGAGGCAGTATAAGACCAAATTTTACTGTAAAAATTTCCAGCATCATCTCTAACTTCAATGTTATAAGGATCTAAAAACGCAATACGATTTTTTGCATCATCAGCAATTATTTTGGAAACAGTATAACTATACTGATTGTGCAATTTGTAAGGATATTTTATCCATCCATTTCCAGTATAAGAATAGAGTGTGTCCTGAGTTAAGGTAACTTGATTAGATTGGATGTATTTAGAAAAATTAGCAATAATATTTCCTTTAAAATTTACAATCGTGTTATAGGGGCCAAGTGGTAAAGAAGTTTCTAAGGTCCATTCTTGAAAGTTAGATAGGTTGTTTGAATTTAAATTAGCAGTATAAATACCGTTTGAAGTTGCGGCAAATATTTTTGTTGCAGTTAGCGCACAATCGTAAGTATTTAAATAAGTTCCTGCTGGTCCAATAATATAACTATCCTTCACTTCACCTAAATCAGTATCAATAACAATGATACCAAGCGCGGTACTAATATACGCTAGATTGCTTTTAAATGTAATTGCGTTTATTTTTTTACTTCCAATAATTAGTTTTCTTTTTAAGTCAGAAACATTTATTACTTTCCCATTTTTTAATATATCTATGTTACTATTTTCATAAGCAATAAAAAGCGTGTTATTGTAATTGTTAGTTTTTAGTAGTATCGGATCTGTATCTGAAAGGCCACTCACTTTTGATAAACGCTCATATGAAGAAGTGTTTTTATCGAAATAGAATATCCCTTGATTTGTCTGCTTATAAAATGGATCATTACCAGGATCAGGAATAGTAACAGCGCAATAAATTTTATTGTCGTATTCAGCAATAGAATAAGCTTGCTTATAGGATAAATGATCTCTCCACTCAAACATTTTTAAAGCATTTTGCGCATTCATGAACTGAATGGCAAAAAAAGTAAGAAATATGAAATGTTTGATTTTACTCGTTTTCATGGCAAAATAATACGCTAAAAATAAGCTTTTATTGTGTTTCATTCAAATTTTCTGAAATTAAAGGGTGTAAACATAATTTTGTTAATTTCTATTTGCAAAACTAGTTTTTATTGCCTATTTTGAATGTAGTTTAGAATTACATAATTAACGTTTATCTTATGGCTAAAAGGCAAACTAAAACAACAGCTTCCGAAAGTGCAAAAAAGATATTTGTACTCGAT
>CANJJP010000178.1 GCA_947474485.1 Bacteroidota bacterium
AGCTTTTGCGAATATTTGAGAACGCATATTGTAACGTAAAAAAGTAACGATATTTTTTGTAGAAGAAATAAATCCACCAATTAATGCAAACGATTTTGCAAAGGTTCCAAAGTAAACATCAATACCATCTTGGCAACCTTGTGCTTCACCTGTTCCGCCACCTTTTGGTCCCATGATGCCAATACCATGCGCATCATCAACTAATAAACGGAAATTATATTTTTTCTTTAACTCAACAATTTCTTTTAATTTTCCTTGGTCGCCACGCATACCAAAAACACCTTCGGTAATTACTAAAATTGCCCCGCCTGTAGTTTCTGCTAATTTAGTAGCGCGCTCCATTTGTTTTTCAAAATCAACAAGGTCGTTGTGTTTGTATACATAACGTTTACCCATGTGTAAACGAACTCCATCAATTATACAAGCATGCGATTCAGCATCATAAACAATTACATCATGTCTGTCAACCAAAGCATCAATTACCGAAACCATTGCTTGGTAACCAAAATTACAAAGGATAGCATCTTCTTTGTTAACTAATTTTGCTAAGCCTGCTTCTAAAGCTTCGTGGTTGTTAGAGTTTCCACTCATCATACGAGCGCCCATTGGCAATGCAAAACCATATTGTGCTGCAGCATCTGAATCCGCTTTTCTTACTTCAGGATGGTTAGCTAAACCTAGGTAGTTATTTAAACTCCAGTTTAAGCGCTTTCTTCCTCTAAACTCCATGTGTGGTCCAATTTCACCTTCCAACTTTGGGAAAGTAAAATATCCGTGCGATTCCTTAGAGTGTTCGCCAATCGGACCTCTGTTGTTTTTTATCTTTTCAAAAATATCCTTCATAATGTAAGATGTTGATTTAACAATAATAAGCTGCAAATTTAAGAATTTTGAGCGAAGAATCCAATATTGGTGGTTTCTGGTTGCAAGTTTCTGGTTTTTGCAAAGGCTGCAAATAAAACCTTCCAGCCAGAAACGAGGAACTAGCAATAAATAATAGAATTTGCCAAACTTTCCTAATATTATTACTCTTAAAACGAAAGTGCTATATTTGTACTCCTAATTTCATGAAAATAAAAAGTTTTAAATATTTTATACTTATTGCGACATCTGTATTTGCGATTTCGTGCAGTAAGTTCGATAAGTTAGTAAAGAGTTCGGATTATGAACTTAAGTACAAAAAGGCAAAGGAATATTACGATAAGGGTAATTACTTAAATGCAATGACTTTGTACGAAGAGCTTATTCCTGTTTACAAAGGTACCGAGCGTGCCGAAGAGATTTACTACTATTATGCTTATTGTAATTATAACATGGGTGATTATGGCCTAGCTGCATATCATTTTAAAATGTACACGCGTAATTTCCCGAAAAGCCCACATACAGAGGAGTGCGCTTTTTTAAATGCGAATTGTTATTACCTAAATTCTCCAAAATATACATTAGATCAAGAAGATACAAAAACGGCGGTTTTTGAGTTTCAAGAATTTGTAAATACCTACCAAGAGAGTTATCGTTTAGATAGCTGTAATAAAATTATGGACGAATTAAGAGGCAAATTGGAGAAAAAAGCATACGAAATCACAAAACAATACTATTTTATTGAGGATTGGAAAGCAAGTATTGCAGAGAGTGGAAATTTCTTAAAAGATTTTCAAAATTCGTCAAGATGCGAGGAAATTCATTTTATTAACCTGAGGTCCAATTACTTACTGTCTAAAAATAGCATCGAAAAGAAAAAAGAAGAAAGATTAGATAATACGATAGAATCTTATTTAAAATTCATAGATTTGTACCCCCAAAGTAAACGCTTAGGGGATGCAGATGATATTTATACTATTTGCAAAAAATTAAAAGACGAACTAAACAACTCACAGAAAAATGGACTTTAAAAAAACAAACGCAGAACCTTCAACAGTAACTCGTGATATTCGTATGTTTGATGAGCCAACAGGTAACTTATACGAGGCAGTATCAATCATGGCTAAACGTGCTAACCAAATTTCTATCGAAATGAAAGAAGAGTTGCAAAGTAAGTTAGCTGAGTTTTCTTCTCATAACGATAACTTAGAAGAGATTTTTGAAAATCGTGAGCAAATCGAGATTTCTAAGCACTACGAAAAATTGCCTAAAGCAACTTTAATCTCTGTGCAGGAGTTTATCGAAAACAAAACTTATTTCCGTAACCCGGCAAAAGAAACTAACTAATTTTAATTAGAATAATATACAAAAGGCAGTTAAGGCGAAAGTCGAACTGCCTTTGTTGTTTTAGCAATAATGAGTTTAGCAAATAAAAAAATACTTATAGGTGTTACTGGCAGTATTGCTGCTTATAAAATACCGTCCTTAGTTCGTTTGTTTGTTAAAGCAGGCGCAGAGGTGAAAGTTATTATGACAAAAGATGCAGAGCATTTTGTTACTGCTAAAACACTTGCTGTACTTTCTAAAAATGTAGTAGAAAAAGATTTTTTTGATGAAGCCGAAAATTGGAACAATCATGTAAAATTAGGTTTGTGGGCCGATGTTTTATTAATAGCTCCTGCAACAGCAAATACCATTGCAAAAATGGCAACTGGTTTATGCGATAATTTATTGCTCGCCACTTATTTATCCGCTCGCTGTAAAACAATAATTGCCCCTGCAATGGATTTAGATATGTTTCAGCACTCAAGCACACTGCGTAATTTAGAACAAGTTAAAAAGGATGGAGTAATTAATATTCCAGCCGAACATGGCGAACTAGCAAGTGGTTTAGTTGGCAATGGTAGAATGGCCGAGCCCTCAACTATTTTTTCGTTTGTAGAAAAATCGATTGCTTAATTACCAAAGCAAATAATCAATTTCAATATTCTCGTTTCTAGTAACAGGTGTTTGCAAGCCCTTCGACATTACTTTTACTTTTTCTTGAACGTATTTTTTTATTTCCGAAACTGAAATGGATTTGTCTCCATTAAGATCTGCTTTCTTTGTTTTCACACCATTAAGTAAGCAATAAGTAAATAAACCATTGTTCCAATCTTTCCCTTCCATTGCAAATTCTAAACCGCCTGATGAACTTATCACAGTTGTTCCTGTTCCTCTTCGTAAATCCATAAACAATTCCTTAGAGAGCTCAAATGCTGTGTTGGATGAATAAGTATATTGTGTTGAACCAACCTTTCTAAATTTAATGTCTTTATTGTTGTTTGCTTGAGCACTTGTATAGGCAAGCAAGTCATCTTTGTCTAATTCGCCTGAGTGACAGGCATCAATTAATAGAAGTTTACGGTAGGCAGGTATACTATCTAATTGAGCTTCTATCCACTCATAAGGAATGGCAGTTGTTTCAGGTGCTAAAAAATCAGTATTAGAAGGTGTTAAATAATAATTGTAGTTTTTATCTAACACGCCATGACCTGCATAAAAAAGTATAACCTGATCGTTTGGTTTCGATTGCATTAAAAATTGTTTAATGCTAGCAACACTCTCGCGACTTAAATCTTTATTAATAAGTAATAAGGAATTAACCTTACTGAATTTTCCACTTGTTTTTAAAGCTGTGTTTAAATCATTTATATCCTTTGCAGCGTAAGTAAGATTGTATTGTTGCTGAGTGTATTCTGAACAACCAAGGCCAACAAAATAGAGATTAGGTTTTGTAACAATTTCGGCACCTTTAATTATAAATGTATTTCTAAAACTTTCGTTACCTGATTTGTCTAATGCTGAAAATTGAATTTTATTAGTGCCACTATTTATAGGAATTGAAAGTGTGCGCTTTTCATTGTTTTTTGTTGGTGCAATACCATTTGTGCCAAATACAGGAACACCATTGTTCCAAACATTTATGCGTTTCACATTTGCCCCGTTTGCAATTATAGTAAGGCTGAAAGTTATTTGTGTGCTATCTTGGTTTAATTTTACAATCTCTAGGTTAGGCAAACTATCTACATTTAGAGCGATATTGTTTTCGGTTAGCCCCGCTTTTTTCAAACGTTTTTTATATGCGTTTTGAAAAGTTTTTATTAATTCATTGTATTTTAAACTATCAATGCTCTTAAGAACCAAATCAGGTCTATTATAAATAAAATCAAATTGATCAGGGAAATAGTAATTAGCGTTGAAATTAAATCCTACTTTATTTAGAATATCTTGCGTACCCCAATAAAAATTTTGTTCGTTTACAATTAATTTTTCGCCTGCATTTCCTGGATAAATAGTGCAAATTCTATTTGGTTTACCTGCATTTTCTTTCCATAATTGCAATGATCCATCTCTTCCTGAAGTAACAGTTAAATTAATGTTTTCGCAAATTTTCATGCCAGATAAAAGTCCGTTATGCGCGCTGATTGTTTTATTAATTAATTGTTCTGAACCTTCTGTAGTAATAAATCTATACTTAAATGTTTTGAATGGATATGAAACATAACCAGATGCAGGTGAGCCAAAACTCATACGAGAAGTTTTTTTATAAGGACGTCCACACTTAGTGTAATTAGTCGCATTAAAGTGTGCAGATTTGGTGGGGAATAGCATTACCTGATAAATAGATCTTAACAGAAAAAAAGGTTTGTTGTTTACCATGTCGCAGTTAACTACCGAGTCGTTTTTAAACAGATTTATTTCAGTAACTTGAATACGATGTCTTATTGGTTTATTAACGATCTTGCTAAGTACAAAACCTATATTTCTTACAGCCGGTCTTTTTTTTATTTTTATTTTCCTGTTAATTGTTAAGCTGTCACCTATACTAATTTCATATAATTTATTTTCAAAACCAGCTGCTAGTAATTTATTAGTTTGCGGAGAATATTTTACAGCTGTTATTTCGTAATTATCTAGTTTTAATCTTTTAGTTTTAAATCTTCCACTTTCGAATTCCATTGTGTTTACAAATCCTTGATTATCTGCCCATGCAATATTA
>CANJJP010000179.1 GCA_947474485.1 Bacteroidota bacterium
TAACGCATTTGATGAACTAAAAGTTCCTGTTCCACCCGTCCAAGCAACTGTTGCATATTGCCCAATTGGAGTAGCTAATAAATTATAAACAGTACTATTACAACCACTTTGATCCGAACCTGAATTTACTGATAAAGGAACAAAAGCTCCTTGACATCCTCTATTAACATAGGTAACATTTCCTGCTGCATCATACTCGGCTGCTGCACCATCGCCACCAACCAGAAGAGCAGTATTATAAAAAACAGAATCAGCACAGCCAGTTGCATTGTTTCTTATACTAAACCCACGGGTTCCAGTACTAGTTGAATTCGCAAATTGACCTGTAGTTGCCCCATAATCCTGAAAAATCATATAGATAGTATCATTTAAACCGGCAAAAGAATTAACAGATGAACTAAGAAGTGGAGAAGACACTAAAATTACAGTTGAATTTGGTGGGATAACACATCCAATAGGTTCTTTAATAAAGCCACATGCACGAATCGAATCATTTAAAGCTGCAACAACATTAGCAGTGGTTGCATCCTGAACTAAACCATGCCATGTTTGCGTAGTTGTAGTCCAAACATTACTTTGCCAAGTACCACTTGCTGGAGCTGATGAAATACCTATTTGAGCACAAGTAATTGATGTTGATCCAGTTCTAAAACGAACCATTTCATTATCATATTCATTAACTCCTGAATTACAAGCATCAACCAAAATACTCTCAATTTGCAAACAATTAGAAACTGTTGCGCCTGTTGTTGTGAAACTACCAGTTAATTGAGTTAAATTAAAACAAGGACTTCCACCATTAGGGTCATAAGAATAAACAGCAATATGATATGTTGTACCAGCAACTAATCCAGTAAGGTTTACGGAAGTTCCTGTTCCATTATAAACTACATAATTTCCAGTTCCTATTTGAGTTCCTAATCCGTATGCAGCATTGGCTGTATAAGATGTTCCACTTGCAGGGTCAGCATTAACAGCAGAACCTGCATGTATAACTACCAAGGTATTTGCAAAGCTTCCTGCTGACCATGTTACGGTTCCTGTTGTATTAGTAATTGCACTTGATAAAAAACCATTAGCTTGAGTAGCAGGTGGAGTACAACTTGGACCACATGCTGTTGTACCATTAAAAGTAAAATCATTTATACTCATTGTTCCTGCTGCAGAAGAAGCTCCCCAGCCATAATATCTAAAAGTGATTGCAGATGAAACACCTTGGTAAGCAGCACCAGCTAAAGAAATGGTAGCACCTCCAACTAATGGAGTACCAATATCAGATGTGAAACCATCGGCACTTGATCTCAAAGCAAAAGATGTTGCTCCTGTACCAGAAGCTTGGCCTGTATATACAAAACTGGTAAAATTAATACTACATCCAGGATTTGGTGTTAATGTAAACTCAAAATAATCGTTAGCATCCAATGATGCACTGTTCCAAGCTGAAGCTGCGTACCTGTTATTAGCGTTGGTTCCAATTATACCCGAACCTCTGCCAATACCCGAAGCTGTGATATTAAGATCAGCAACATCACCAATTGTATATGGATTTGAAGTATTAGGGTTAGTTCCTGTAATTGGGTTTGTCCAAATTGATTGAGAAAATGTAGAGATTGAAAATCCAATTGCTGTTACAAATAATGCTATTTTTACTTTCATGAAAGGTTGTTAGATTAACGTAAAGTTAACAATAAAAATTAATAAATAATAAGTTTTTCAACGGTTATTTTGTTTTGTTGATTCAGTTTCAAAAGATAAATAACACTCGAAAACTTGTCTCTTGAAAGTCTTATACTTCCATTAGAAAAATCAGACATATTAAACACTTGTATAGCTTTCCCCGAACTATTTATTACTTGCAGTTGCATATCTTCTGATAGTTCTTTTGGAAAAACACTTACAAATTCATCAGCATGGCTAACAATTAAATCCTCGCTTACATTGCTTGTATTATTTACTATTAGTGTTTGATGATAATGACGATATCCATCATAATCAACACTTGATAAACGATAATAATTATAACCGATGATTGGACTCTCATCAACATTAAAATAAGTATGTTCGCTTTTGTTAGCCGAATAGATAGTTGACATATTATCATAACGAATACCATCAAAAATTTTTTCGATTAGATAGTAGTTGGTGTTTTTTTCTTCCATTACATCCCATTTAAGCATAATAGCTTTACCAACATATTCGTGATAAAATTTAGTAACTGTAACTGGTAATATTATTGCAGACAAAGCGCAACTAGTATTAGTATATGAAGAAGCTGCTGGACCTGTAGCAGAACTTCTCAAATTTAAAGTCATTGTTGTAATCTGATATCCTGTTGTAGGAGCCAAAATTTGAATATAGTCGCCTGAAACCCATGCTGAACCACCATAACCATTTCCTGTACAACCTGTTGTTACATTCGTAATACCATTGGAGCTAAGAGTTGCTGTTCCTCCTAGTAAGTTTGTAACAGCATTGTTACCTGCTGTATAATCCCATGTCATAATAGCCTGCCCCTTCGCAGTTTTGCAAACACCAACAATAGTAATAATCATTAACATGATTACTTTAATTGTAGCCTTTGATACTAATTGAAGTTGTGTATACATTTTCGTTAAAATAACTAATTTCATTAATAACAAATTTGGTTTTTCGGTAGACTTACTTTATACAAGTGTCAACTATAATTCAACTTCAATACTATTTGTTATTGCTTACAAAATTAAGTGCTTCATATTTCCTAGCTATTATTCAAACATTAAGGAATAATGATTTTAATTTTGTAAAAACATAATAATTCATAATTTTTTTAAACCTCGTTGATAAATAAAATAATAACGAAGCTGGTTTCGGAAGCCTTGTTATACAACAAGCACCTGTAGGGAGGTCAACTTCATTTTGTTCGTTCAAAAACAAAATACAATCATTAAACGGTAATAGAGTATAACCACAAAGGATGTTCGTTTAATAATGTGCAAAATAATTTATTTAAAAGAACCAAGATTAAAGACGGGTTAAGAAAAGATGATATTTTAATGCTAATAAAGCAAGACTCTTAACCTAAATTATACAATTATTTTACAAGAAAATAAACAGATGATTTTTTCGATATAATAAATCAATTTATTTCGTGTTTTCTTAAGTGTGAAATAAAATGTGGTTGAAATTTTTAAAAAGAAAAGTATTATTTTGTGAATAAAAAAATCTCATTTCTGAATGAGTTAACTATAGAGCAAGAAATTATTTATTAAAAATTCATTAATAAATAATAATTTTTCAAGTGTTGGTTTTATGCTTTTGTGCTACACGAATTACATAAACACCTTTCAGATATTCAGTTCTATTTAAACTTATGTAACCATCCTTTAAATCTGAAGAATTAATATGTTTTATTCTTTTACCAGTCATTTCTACTAAATCAATCTCCAATTCTTCACTAATTTCTTTTGGCAAAACGCTTATTACTTCTTCTCCATTATTAATTGTTAAAACCTCGCTAAACGATTCTTTGCTATACCAGTGTAATTTTGCTATTCAATGGCTGATAGAATTTACAACCTACTTAAATCATACAATAATCCTATCAATAAAAAATCAAAACCTCCAGCTGAGTTCCAATTATTTTTTAACTTTGATTAAAATAATGGGGGAACTCCGGTTACTTATTAGCTTGGAAATTTAAAATTTGATACCTCTAGCTGAACCTTTATTAAGAAACTAATATTATAACTCTAACCTTCAACAACTCTATTATTCAGTATCTCAATTCTTCAATAATTCATTAACTAGCTTGTCCAAATTCTCCATGCCTCATCTGCCTGATGATACAACATACTTAATCCATTGATGCAAACTGCACCTTTTTCTTTTCCTTTTTTTAGGAACAAAGTAAGTTCAGGATTGTAAACTAAGTCATATAGTAGATAGTCTGATTCAATTGCCTCATAAGGCAAAGCGGGGCAATCATTTTCGTTCGGACTCATGCCAATTGGAGTGCAATTTACAATCAATTTAAAGTGTGGAATAATGCTTGCATTTAAGTCATCATAAGTAAACTGCTGGGCAATTCCTTCTTTTTTATTTCTTGAAACATTCCAAGTTGGAACGCCAATTTTATTTAATACATATTCAATAGCTTTTGCTGCTCCACCAGTTCCAAGTATCAAAGCTTTTTCATGTTGTGGTTCTAAAAAGGGTTTTATCGATTGCTGAAATCCGAATGCATCTGAATTAAAACCTTTTAAGAATTTCTTTCCGTTTTGTTCACTTATTTTAATGCAGTTAACAGCTCCAATTGCTTTTGCGCTTCCATCTAATTCATCTAAAAATGGAATCACTCTTTCTTTGTAAGGAATGGTAATATTCAAGCCTTTTAAATTGGGCTGTGAAGCAATTAGATTTTTAATTTCTTCAATGTTTTCTAATGGAAACAATTCGTAAGAATAGTCAGTCAATCCTAGTTTTGTAAACTTTTCTTCAAAGTAATTTTTAGAGAAGGAGTGAGAAAGTGTTTTGCCAATTAGTCCGTATAGTTCCATTTTTCAAAAGTACTTTTTTTAAATATTAGTTTTACCTTTAGCGAAACTAATTTATTTCGTTGAAACGTTTTAAAGCCATAATCAAAAACCTTGCTTTTCAGGTATTGCTTGCAATTATTGCAGGTGTTTGCCTCGGGCATTTTTATCCTGCAATAGGAGTAAAGATGGAAATAATTGGCAATGGCTTCATTAGTATTATTAAAGTATTTATCGCCCCGATTATTTTTCTTACCATTACATTAGGCATTGCAGGTATTGGCGATATTAAAAAAGTGGGTAGAATAGGTGCAAAGTCGCTTTTGTATTTTGAAATCGTTACAACTTTTGCTTTACTCTTAGGTATTTTAATGGCACACATTATTGA
>CANJJP010000180.1 GCA_947474485.1 Bacteroidota bacterium
AGTGCAGAAATTGGAGTTAAACAAGGATTTAAAATTGGTGGATTCAAAGCGTTTTTAGATGTAGCCTATTTTTGGACAGAATACAGAAACATGATGGACTTTGTTTACACTTTACCAATTGATAAAGATAGTTTATACAATGGTGATTATGACATTCAAACTTTAGTGAATAGAAGTGGATTTCAATCTCAAAATATTGGAAGAGCAAAAGTAACTGGATGGGACTTTTCATTAAGCGGGGCTGGTAAAATTGGAAAATTCGACTTCACGCTTCTAACTGGATATACCTACACGAATCCAATTGATCCTGACTTTGATCCGCTAACTGATACAACAGGTTCTTTTATCGGTAGTAATCTTTTAAAATACAGAAGTCAACATATGTTTAAAAACGATATTCAGATTGATTACAAAAGATTCTCTATTGGTTTTAGTTCAAGATTTACAAGCTACATGGAAAATATTGACTTACGTTTTGAAGAGCCACTAATTTATGAATTATTAGATCCAAAAACTTCACTTTATTACAACCCAGCTTTTTATGTTTTACCAGGCTTAAAAGAATACAGGAACAAACACAAACATGAAGGGTGGCAACATGACTTTAGAATATCTTACAAAATATCAAAAGAATTAAAAGCTTCGATTATCATTAATAATTTCTTTAATCAAGAATTTATGTCACGACCAGGTTATGTGGAAGGTCCAAGGATGATTACAATGCAAGTAGTTATGAAGTTTTAAAACAACTAAACCTTCTTCTTGTGTTTCCAACGTCTATGGCTCCACAACCATATTTCAGGTTGTTTAATAATGTCTTGCTCTAATTTCTTTGTGTGCATTTCCGAAATTTCTCCTTCTTTGGTTTCCTTCGGATTTTCGCACAGCATTTCAGCGTATAATTTATAATGACCTCTTTTTTCTCTGCCCACCGTTACATAAACAACGGGGCAATTCATTTTTTGAGCAATTTTTTCTGTACCCCAAAACACTGGTGTATCTTGATGCAGAAAAGTTGTCCAATAGGCCCCTTCAGGCGAAGGAGTTTGATCTGCAATAAAAGCTGTCGCGTTTACTTCGTTTCTATTACGAATCATTTCTCGCATAGTATCTTTCATCGCATACAATTTTATACCGAAACGAGTGCGCATATTATACATCAATTTATCGAACTGCTTATTACTAAGTGGATGATAAATTACATACAATTGTTGTTTTAACATTAAACTGAAGGAGCTGCCTCCCCACTCCCAGTTGCCATAGTGCCCCATAACAATAATGCAACTCCTTTTTTCTTCATTTAATTTATTAAACAAATCAATCGCACTTTTATCAAAGGCACATCGTTTTAAATTGGTTGCTGGAGAAATGGTAAGTGTTTGTATTGTCTCCAAAATCAAGTCACAAAGAAATCGAAAGAATTTTCTTTCGATTTTCTTTAATTCTTCATGTGATTTTTCAGGGAAAGAATTCTTTAGGTTTTCATACACAACTTTTTTTCTGTAGCCAATTAAATAGTAAAGCATTACAAATAAAAAGTCAGACACTCCATAAAGAATACAAAAAGGTAAAATGGAAATGAGATAAAGTAATGGTAATACAAATATGTAGTACAATACTGCCCCCATTAGAAATTTGGTTTTAGTAAATACTTAGAGTAGAAATCTACAATATGTTTCACTGCTTCATCAGCTGTATCAACAATCTTAACCAAATCTAAATCCTTTGGACTAACATTGTGCTCTTCTTCTAACATTGTATCTTTAATCCACTTAAACAAACCTTCCCAATATGCTTTACCAACAAGCACTACGGGGAATTCTGCAATTTTATTTGTTTGAACTAATGTTAAAGCTTCAAATAATTCATCAATGGTTCCGAAACCACCTGGCATGCCAATAAACCCTTGAGAATATTTTAAGAAAATTGTTTTACGTACAAAGAAATAATTAAAATCAATACTCTTATCTCTATCAATATAATCGTTAGGCTTTTGCTCGAAGGGCAATTCGATGTTCAATCCTACCGATTTTCCACCACCCTCTCTTGCCCCTTTGTTCGCAGCTTCCATAATACCAGGTCCACCACCTGAGATAACACCATAACCCTCTTTTACTAATTTAAAAGCGATTTCTTCGGCTAATTTATAATATTTGTTTTCAGGTTTTGTTCTTGCGCTACCAAAAATAGAAACACAAGGTCCAATTTTCGACATACGTTCGAAACCTTCAACAAACTCACTCATTATTTTAAAAATCTGCCAACTATCTGTTGCTTTAATATCACTCCAACCTTTATCAGCAAAAGCTTTCCTTATTTTCTCTTCATTTTCATTCATCGCAATAAATCCATTTTTTTTTAAATATACTAATTTCTGAAATGCAAATCAACTACATTTCCTTCTTCAAATACTTAGCTGTGTAGCTTACTTTATTCTTTAATAATTCTTCAGGAGTTCCAGTAAATAAAATTTCTCCGCCTCTTGCTCCGCCTTCCAAACCAACATCAATAATATGATCGGCAACCTTTATAATATCCATATTATGCTCAATTACTAATACAGTATTTCCATTGTCTACCAGCCGATTCAATACATCCAGCAAAATTCGAATATCTTCAAAATGCAAACCAGTTGTTGGTTCATCTAAAATATAAAATGTATTTCCTGTATCGCGTTTGCTTAGTTCAGTTGCTAATTTAACACGCTGTGCTTCACCACCCGAAAGTGTTGTAGCTTGTTGACCCAAACTAATATATCCTAAACCAACATCTTGCAAAGTTTTAATTTGACGATAAATACTTGGAACATTTTCGAAAAACTCGCAAGCTTGGTCAATAGTCATGTTTAACACATCACTAACCGATTTGCCTTTGTATCTAACTTCTAATGTTTCTCTATTGTAACGTTTACCAATACACTCATCGCATTGCACATATACATCAGGCAAGAAATTCATTTCAATTGTCTTTACACCAGCGCCCATGCACGTTTCGCAACGACCACCTTTTACGTTGAAAGAAAATCTTCCAGGTTTGTAACCTCTTATGTTTGCTTCTGGCAATGCTGCAAATAAATTTCTTATGTCAGAAAATACGTTTGTGTAGGTTGCAGGATTACTGCGCGGGGTGCGTCCAATTGGTGATTGGTCGATATCAATTACCTTATCAATATTCTCAATACCAACTATACTTTTATATGGAAGTGGCTTCTTCTCTGCGTTATAAAAATAGTTGCTTAAAATAGGATAAAGCGTTTCATTAATTAAACTTGATTTTCCTGAACCAGAAACACCTGTTACACAAATGAATTTACCCAAAGGCAAATCAATCGAAACATTTTTTAAATTATGCCCTGATGCTCCTTTTAAACTTAATTTTTTTCCATTTCCCTTTCTTCTTGTTTTAGGAATTGCAATTGAACGCTTTCCTGTAATGTACTCGGAAGTCATAGTTGGGAACTTCAACAACTTTTTAGGTTCTGCAGCGGCAACAATGTTACCGCCGTGAATACCTGCGCCTGGGCCAATATCAATGACATAGTCAGCTTGCTCAATCATGTCTTTATCGTGTTCTACAACAATAACTGAATTGCCTGCATCACGTAAATCTTTTAATGCTTGTATCAAACGCATGTTATCGCGTTGGTGCAAACCAATACTTGGCTCATCTAAAATATAAAGTACACCAACCAATTGCGAACCTATTTGTGTTGCTAAACGAATACGTTGAGCTTCTCCACCTGATAAAGATTTTGAACTTAAATTAAGCGATACATAATCCAAACCAACATTCAATAAAAAACCAATACGCGAACGAATTTCTTTTAGAATTTCTTTTGCAATAGTATTTTGATTTTTAGTTATACGTTTTTCAATATCCTTAAACCAATTGTGCAAAGCAGCAACATCAAGGCTCGACAGCTCCGCAATGTTTTTATTGTCAACTTTAAAATATAAAGCTTGTTTTTTTAAACGCGTTCCATTACAATTATCACAGGCAATTTTATTGGTGAAACCATTTACCCAACGCTGCATTGCGGGTGATGGATTTTCTTCAGCTTGTTTAGTTATAAAAGTTGCAATTCCTTCAAAAGTAAAATTATATCCATCAGATTTTGCATCGGTTTTAATTTTAAAACTCTCATCACTTCCGTAAAGAATAACATTTACTGCTTCATCTTCTAATTCTTCAAAAGGTGTATCTAAACTAAAACCGTAATGTTCACCAATAGCTTCTATTTGCTTATAAATCCATGAGTTTTTAAATTCACCCATGGGAGCAATTGCACCTTTCTTTAAACTTAATTTTGGATTGGGAACAATTTTATCAATCGCTATTTCAGAAACTACACCTAAACCATTACACTTATTACAAGCGCCATATGGTGAGTTGAAGGAAAACATATTTGGCGCTGGTTCATCGTAAGAAATGCCAGAAGTTGGGCACATTAAATTACGACTAAAGAAACGAGGTTGATTTTTTGATTTTGGTTTATCATCATGCTCCAAAATCATAATCGTTCCTTTGCCTTGTTTCATTGCAGTTTGAACAGATTGAGTCAAACGTTGTTTAATGTTTCCTATAATTTCAATTCTATCAATTACTGTTTCTATATCATGTACTTTATATCTATCCAATTGCATTTTAGGAGTAATATCAACTATGACTCCATCAACACGTACTTTTGAAAAACCTTGCTTTCTAATTTGCTCAAATAATTCTCTGTAATGACCTTTACGACCTTTAACAATTGGAGTAAGAACATTTATTTTTTTTCCTTTAAACTGTTCCATAATCAAATCTAAAATTTGATCATCGGAATACTTCACCATTTTTTCTCCGCTTACATACGAGTATGCATCAGAGGCACGTGCATACAATAAACGTAGGA
>CANJJP010000181.1 GCA_947474485.1 Bacteroidota bacterium
GGAGTCAATGCTGATTTAGATGAGTTAAGAGCAATTTCTGGATCTGGAAAAAATTATTTATTGCAAGTACAAATGCGCGAAAGCGAACGTACTGGTATTCCTTCTTTGAAAGTGGCATTTAACAATGTATTTGGTTATTATTTAGAAGTAACCAATTCACATAAAGATAAAGTACCTAACGATTGGATTCGTAAGCAAACACTTACCAATGCTGAGCGTTACATTACACCAGAATTAAAAACCTACGAAGAAAAAATATTAGGCGCTGAAGAAAAAATATCTGCCATTGAAATGCGTTTGTATGAAGAACTAGTGCGCGATATGGCTGATTATATTTTGCCCATCCAACAAAACGCTTCATTGATAGCGCGTTTAGACTGTTTGCTTTCTTTTACTTCATTAGCTAAAAATAATAATTATGTGAAGCCAATTTTAAACGACAGTTTTGCAATTGATATCAAAGAAGGAAGACATCCCGTAATCGAAAAACAATTAAAGATTGGAGAAGATTATGTTTCCAATTCCGTTTATTTAGATAACGATACACAACAATTAATTATGATTACCGGTCCTAACATGTCGGGTAAATCAGCCTTATTACGCCAAACAGCTTTAATTGTATTGCTTGCGCAAATGGGTTGTTATGTGCCTGCACAAAGTGCTGAGATTGGAATCATAGATAAAATATTTACACGTGTTGGTGCTAGCGATAATATTTCTTCGGGCGAATCAACCTTTATGGTGGAGATGAACGAAACCGCAAGTATTGTAAATAATTTAAGCAATCGTAGTTTAGTTTTATTGGATGAGATTGGAAGAGGAACCTCTACCTACGATGGTATTTCAATTGCCTGGGCCATTGCTGAATTTATTCATGAGCATCCAAAGTTTAAAGCAAAAACATTATTTGCTACACATTACCATGAACTAAATGAAATGTGTAATTATTTTACACGCATTAAAAATTATAATGTAAGTGTAAAAGAAGTAAACAATAAAATTATTTTCTTGCGTAAGCTTGCTGAAGGTGGAAGTGAACACAGTTTTGGTATTCACGTTGCAAAGCTTGCGGGTATGCCTAAACAAGTGATTGACCGGGCAAATGATATATTAAAGAAATTAGAAAAAGACCACGAATCAGAATTAGCTGAAGGAAATAAACCTTCTATTAAAATAAAACAAGATAGCAAGGATGATCTTCAATTAAGTTTCTTCCAATTAGACGATCCTGTTTTAAAACAAATACGTGAAGAAATTTTAGGAACCGAAATTAATACACTTACTCCTGTTGAAGCTCTAATGAAGCTGAATGAGATTAAGAAGATGATTACGGGACGATAAACTAGTCGTTAGTTTGATAGTTGGTTAGTCGCTAGTCTTTTTATTTATGGGTTTGACTGACAACTAACGACTGGCTAACTGACAACTTTATTAAAAATTACTCCTTCTTCTCTCTTAAAAACTTTCCATCACCGTTAAAGTACAACATCACATCGTCCATTCCTTTTTCAACCTCAACGATTATTTCTTTTGGAATCTCTGATGTTTCTACACTGCGCGCTTGGTTAACTTTCCAATCTTTGTATGCGCCTGCTTTAATTTGATCTAAAATAATTTTAGGAATAGCGCTTGTTTTTAATTCTGTACCGGTAATTAACCATTGTCCTTCTGTACTAAATACTGCAGTATATTTTGCTTTACCTTTCATAAAGTCTGCTTCGTATTTACCGTTATCTAATTCCCATTGTTTAACAACTTCGCCTGGGTGTTTAGCTTTAAATGCATCTTTCACAGCAGCTGGCACAACAGCCTCTTTTATTTTGTTTTCTACTTTTTGAGCAGTTGCTGTAAATCCAATTAGCAATGCAATAACAAGAGTAAATAATGATTTCATAATTGTTTTATTTTAAATTTAAAGTAAATGTAGAAATTATTTTGCTTTTTTCAAACTAATTATTCTTCTCAAATTCTTCATCATACTTAACGGTAATACCAATCCAAATTGATCTACCCCAACGCATAATTGGTGGCTGCAGCACAATTAAACTTATTGCAATAATAAACGCAACAGGGAAAAAAGAAAGATTTAGAATTGAACTTAGTAATACAAACAAAATAATTCCAACTACTACCACAATAGGATAACTTGTCCATAACGCACCAATATAAAAACCTGGTTCTATTTTAAAATCTTGATTGCAAACGGGGCAATTATCAGGCATACTTAGCATTGTTCTATATGACCAAGGGTTTTTTTCTTTGAACAAATTGCCTTGTCGGCAACGAGGGCACTTGCAAGTGATAATTGAATTAAGTTTGGATTTTCTTTTCATAAACAAATCAATACACTTATGTGAAAAGAAATTCTATAATCAATAATTGAAATTATTCTACAGTAACCGACTTCGCCAAATTCCTTGGTTGGTCAACGTTACAGCCACGCATAACAGCAACATGATAGGATAACAATTGTAAAGGCACAACAGCAATTAACGGAACTAACGATTCGTCTGTTTCAGGAATTTCGATAACATGGTCTGCCATTCCTTTTACATCTTTATCGCCACTTGTTACAACTGCAATAATTTTTCCTTTACGTGCTTTTACTTCTTGTATGTTACTTACAACTTTTTCGTAGTTAGGTCCTTTTGTTGCAATTACAAAAACCGGCATTGCTTCGTCAATTAAAGCAATTGGACCATGTTTCATTTCTGCAGCAGGATAACCTTCTGCATGTATATAAGAAATCTCTTTTAATTTTAATGCGCCTTCTAAAGCAACAGGGAAAGTGAAACCACGTCCAAGGTACAATGCATTTTCAGCATTCTTATAAATATCTGCAATATGTTTTATTAAATCATTTTGTTTTAAAACATCTTCTATCTTAGTAGGAATAGATTCTAATTCATACAACAATTGACGAAATTTACTTTCGGCCATTGTACCTTTTTCTTTAGCAACTTGTAAAGCCATTAACGTTAACACTACTACTTGCGCAGTAAATGCTTTTGTAGATGCAACACCAATTTCTGGTCCAGCATGTGTGTATGAACCAGCGTGTGATGCACGTGGAATAGATGATCCAACCACATTACAAACACCAATAATAGTTGCGCCTTTTGATTTTGCTAATTCGATTGCCGCTAATGTATCAGCAGTTTCACCTGATTGAGAAATGGCAATAACTATATCATCAGGATAAATAATTGGATTACGGTATCTAAACTCAGAAGCGTATTCAACCTCAACAGGAATACGCGCATACTCTTCAAATAAATATTCTGCAACTAAACCTGCATGCCATGAAGTTCCACAAGCAATGATGATAATACGTTTAGCATTTTTAAATTTCGCAATGTGGTCAACAATTCCGCCTAATTGCACAATTCCTTTTTCCGCATTTAAACGTCCACGCATACTATCTTTAACTGAACGTGGTTGTTCGTAAATCTCTTTTAGCATGAAATGCTCGTATCCGCCTTTTTCAATAGCTTCTAACTCCATTTCTAATTCTTGAACATAAAGAGGAATCTCTTTATCTTTTATCGTACGTAATTTTACTTCTTCACCTCTGCGAATAATAGCAACTTGCTCATCATTTAAGTAAACAACATTTTTTGTGTACTCAACAATTGGCGAAGCATCGGATGCAATAAAAAATTCATCTTCTCCAATACCAATCACCATTGGGCTTCCTTTCTTAGCAGCAATTAATGTGTTTGGATCATTTTTATCCAACACAACTAAAGCATAAGCTCCAATAATTTGATTTAATGCAACTAACACAGCGTGCCCCGTTTTCATATTCTCACTTTTTTTGATGTCTTCTATCAAATGAATAAGAACTTCTGTATCGGTTTGAGATTGGAATGTATGTCCGCGTTTTGTTAAACCTTCTTTAATTGCAGCGTAATTTTCAATGATACCGTTGTGTATCATCACTAAGTCGCCACTTTGAGAATAATGAGGATGAGAGTTTACATCGTTTGGCTCACCATGTGTTGCCCAGCGTGTGTGACCAATGCCAATGTTTCCAGTAATATCTTGCCCCTTTGCAAAATCTGCTAAGTCAGATACTTTCCCCTTTTTCTTAAAAACATTCATTGCACCTGCTGCATTAATCATTGCAACACCTGCACTGTCGTATCCACGATATTCAAGACGTTGTAACCCTTTCATTAAAATTGGGTACGCCTCTCTGTTTCCAATATATCCTACAATTCCACACATAGTATCTAGTCTTAATTTTAAGTCTAAAAATAAGAAAAAAAAGGATACAGATGTAGGAGAAAAAGAAGCTTTTTAGGCCTCGAAAACTTCAATATTAGCTTGCTTTTTAACTAAATCAGTGAATTTCCCTTCAAAACGGGTTGCACGAACCATATGGTTATCTATCCAGTGGTAATTGCCACCGCGAGGTTTTCCCATAAGCATTGCATGATATTTAAAACCATACTTTGCTAACCAAGCTTCTGTAACTATGCGATGTTCTTCGGTACGAGAAGTGAAAAAAGTGATGATATGACCTTCATCAAACCATTTGTTTAAAGTAACTAATGCATCTGGATAAAGCGCAGCGTCAATCATACGCTCTGGTTCTTCATTCGGGATATCATCGCAAATGGTTCCGTCAATATCGATTAAATAGTTTTTAACTGTTGATGGAAGAATTGGAGATAATTTTTTTCCATCCTTTTCGATTTCATTTAATTTAAGATCTGTCATACAAGTAATAAGCATTTAGGGTTGTTTTGCAAAAATACATTTTCGATAGTTGATTTTCTCCGAAAGCTAATATTATTTAGAATCAAGACAACAAGAGCCAAGAAACAGGAAGCATATTAGACGGCTTGATTTGATTGCTATTAATTAAATTAACAAAGCATCC